>JBBSNJ010000008.1:0-15714 GCA_038232775.1 Thermomicrobiales bacterium | reverse complement strand
GCGTCACCGAAACAGTCGATCGGCTCGAGACTGCGATCACGGAGAAGGGTCTGATCGTGGTGGCTCGGGTCGATCACGCCGCCAATGCCGAACAAGCCGGGGAGAATCTACGCCCTACCGAGTTACTGATCTTCGGGAACCCCGCACTCGGCACGCAGTTGATGCAAGCCGAGCAAACCGTCGGCATCGACCTGCCCCAGACATTTCTCGTCTGGGAGGCGGAAGACGGCACCGTCTACCTCAGCTACAACGATCCAGCCTATCTGGCGCAGCGGCACGGGATCGAAGGCGAGGAAGAGGTCCTGACGCAGATCTCGAACGCGTTGGCCAACTTCGCCACCGGGGCGACATCGGCCTAGCGGGTCCGCCGCCAAGGAGCGGGACGACTCTGTTTCAGAAGGGAGGGGCGATCTGGGCGTCGCCCCTCCACTCCGTGGGGCGCGGATCAGGCGTCCCGCACCGCCAGAGTGGTTCGAGCGAAGAGGAGGACACCGATGCCGGGTTGCCCATCGCGGAGCAACGCTCCCCTGACCCGACGAGATATTGCCGAGCGGGGATTCGCCTTCGGGCTCGGTCTCGCCGCGACCGCGGTTCTCCCCCGGCGGCTCGCGGCCCAGACCGCACCGCCGAGCACGCCGGCCGGCGGCGGGCTCGTCCTCGACCCCGAGCAGTTGGTCAACGCCAATACGTTGCTCGCGGCGGACCCCGATCCGGCGCTCGCGTTCCTCGCTTTGATGCCAAGCGATGAGTTTGAGCGGGCGCACATTCCCGGCTCGCTTCAGATCGACTGGCCACGGCTGGAGGTGATCGATACGTCCGACGCGTCGATCACCCGCTGGCGGCAAGAAATGGATCGCCTCTTCATGGGACTCGGGATCACCGCCGAAACCCATATCGTCACCTACGACGGCGGCTCGTTGTTCGCGACCCGGCCCTGGTGGGTGCTGCGGCAGGTGGGGCACCGCGAGACACGGGTGCTGAACGGCGGACTCGCCGCCTGGCGGGCTGCCGGCGGCGAGGTCGCCTCGGGGCCGGCGTCCGCGGCTCCAGCCGCGAGTCCGCCGGCATCGCCGGCGACGGCCCCGTCCGCGCTGGCCGAAGGTGCGGCCACGCTCGCCCAGCTTTCGGAGGTTCGGGCCCGGCTGGGCGACGCGAACGTCGTTCTGGTCGACGCCCGGACGCCGGAGGAGTACGCGAGCGGGCACATCCCCGGAGCCGTCAACATCAACGACCCCCGGAACGCTCAGGCCGAACCCCCGAAGTACTGGCGCCCGGTCGATGAGCTCGAGGCCCTCTACGAGCAGGTCGGGGTGACCCCCGATAAGCGGGTCATCCCCTACTGCGCGACTGGCGTCCGGTCGTCCGTGACCTTCTTCACGCTGCGGCTCATCGGGTATCCGGACGTCGCCCTCTACACCGGATCTTGGGAGGAGTGGAGACGCCATCCCGAGCTCCCGGTCACGACCGGGTCCGAGCCGTAGAGCCGGGGAGGGGCGAGTCTCCGCTGACCGTTTCCGGCGGGCGAGGCTCAGCCGACGCTACTCCTCGGTCGCCAGATTCGTCTCGAGGTACGCCTCGTAGATGCGGCGGGTGACCGGTGCGGCGAAGCCGACGCCTTCTCCCGCGTTCTCGACCATCACGATCGAGGCGATCGTGGCTTCGCTCCCGTAGGGACCGAAGGCGGCGAACCACGAGTGCGGTTTCTGGCCGCGGCGGTCTTGATTGTTCTCGGCCGTGCCGGTCTTGCCCGCGATTGGCCAGGGGAAGTCGCCGAAGATTCGGGCCGAGCCGGCTCCGTTCGGATCGCTCGTCTGGTCGCGCAGCGCCGATTGGAGTTCCCCCAGGGTGGCCCGGGCAAGGGGAAGCTTGCCCCTGGCCTCCCGCACTCCCACCTGCTCCGTTTCCTTCGGCGCGATCGTCTCGGCCACCAGATAGGGACGGAGTAGGTCGCCGCCGTTGGCGATCGCGGCATAGGCGGTCGCCATTTGAAGGGGCGTCGACTGGAGGAAGCCCTGACCGATGGCCAAGTTGACGGCGTCGCCCCGCGCCCAATAGTCGCCGAAGGTGTCGAGCTTCCATCGCGGGTCGGGCACCGAGCCGGCGACCTCTGGCAGGTAAGGAATGTCGGTCGCTGCGCCGAGGCCAAACGCCTTCGCCATCGCCGGCAACGCCTCCTCGTCCTCCTGATCGAGGTCGCGGCCGAGCTGGTAGAAGACGGTGTTGCAGGAGTTGACGAGTGCCTGATGGAGGGTGAGCGGCCCTTGGGCGGGCAGCCCGTTGGCTACCGTCCAGTCCTCCCACACGTTGCGCGACCCCTCGATCGAAAAAGTGGATGGGCAGTCGTAGACGGTCTCCCCGGTTAGATCGAGGTCTTCCATCGCTGCGGCGAAGGTGATCGCCTTGAAGATCGAACCGGTCGGGTAGGCGGCCCCGGCCGCGCGGTTGAGCAGGGGGCGCAGCCCATCGTCGGCGAGCGCGTCGCGCTCGGCGGCGGAAAAGCCGAGGACGAAACCGTTGGGATCGTAGGTGGGGTGGCTAACCATCGCCAGCACCGCCCCGGTGCGAGGATCGAGAACGACGGCGCTCCCCTTGACGTCGCCCGGCTGGGCAGAGAGGGCGGCGTCGGTCGCCGCTTGCAGCTCAGGATCGATGGTCAGCACCACGTCCTTGGCAGGGACCGGCGAGCGCTCGTGGATGACGGAGCGCTCAGCCCGAGTCTGGCACTGAACGACGATCAAGCGCCCCCCGGGCTCCCCGGTCAGGAGTTCGTCGGCCCCGGCCTCGACGCCCGTCTGGCCGACGATCTGCCCTTGGACCAAGGACGAATCGGCCGCCAACTGCTCGGCCGTGACCGGGGCCACGTAGCCGGTGACGTGGGCCGCCGTCGCCCCCATCGGATAGACGCGGGCGGTGGCCGGCTGGACCGCGACTCCAGGGAGATCGGACAGCGCGTTCAGCAACTCATCCCCCCGCGCCTCGGGGAAATCCTTGATCGGGACGAACCAGGATGGGTCGGCGTCGCGGTAGCGGGCGGCGAGATCGTCCTCGGCGATGCCGGTCAGGGCGCTCAGCTCTCGCAGCATCCGCCCTTCTTCGGCCGGCTCGATCCGGCCCGGCACGATGCCGACGCGATGGACCGGCCCGTCGTAGGCGAGCTGGTGGCGATCACGGTCCAGGATGGCGCCACGGGCAGGCTGATCGACCGCGACGTCGATGCAGCCGTCGCCGCCGAGGTCCTTAAAGATGAGGGAGGGGGTCCAGGCGACGGCCCAGCCGCCGCCCTCCCGAGTCAAGGGGAGAACGTTCGACTCCGAGAACGAGCCGACGATGCTCGACTGAAAGTCGACCCGGATCGGAACCTCCCCTTGCAGGTTCGGCGGCCCCTCGACTGTGGCAGTCAACTCCGACAAACCCGCTCGTTCGACGACCCCCTGATACCGCTCGACGAACTCCCCGCGTCCGATCGCCGCCCGAGCGTCCGTCGAAAGGAGGTCGTAGAGGTCCTCATAGTCCCCATCGCTCCAGCGCTCGACGTAGGCGGTCGCGACCTCGGCTGGCGGGACGACCGTGGGCGGCGGCGGCGGCGGAGAGGCGACGGTCGCCGGCTCCGCCGACGCGGCTCCGGGCAAGCCGACGTCGGCGGTAGCCGCCGCTCCGCCGACGGGCAGCTGGGGGACGGCCGGCGACGGCGGTGCTCCACCCGCGGACACGGCGACTGCTGTCGGAGGTGCAGTGGGCGGCGGCGATCCTGTCGCCGCGGGAGCCGCGAACCCGAGATCTCGACGAACGGCCCCAAGGTCGAGCGCACCGGCGCGAACCAGGTAGAGCGCCGCCCCGACCGCGAGAGCGAGGACGACGGCCAGCAGCAGCCAGGGCCAACGGCTCGTCCGCCGGGCAGGATGGGGAGCGTAGTTGTGGTACTCATGGAGGCGAGCCACGGGCTCGGTCCTTCGCCGCGTCGCGGGCGCCGGCCGAGCAAACCCCCAGCGCGGCGCAATGGGTGGAAGGCCGACCGGGAGGTCGGCAGCGATGCCGCCGCGGGGCGAGCGGGCGTTCGGGGAAGAGTTGTCGTCGAGGGAGTCGCGCGGCCCGCTCCCTGCGGGAGAGCCAGCCGCGACCCGGAACGACCTGCCCCTTGGGGGCACCACACCGTGCGTGCCGAGGTCGGGGGCGAGATCACTGGTGGAACAGAGCGTTCGCGCCCCCCAATGCTGACAGCCCGCGTCCCGGCCGTCAAGTCGTCAGACGCGGTTCACCTCCGTTAACGGCTGAGAGCCCCAGAAGGTTTTCCCCGCCGGCCGGCCCCGGCCCTGTTCGAGGCCATCCGATGTTCGGGTAGCGACCCGGAGCCTGGTCTCTCCTCCCTCCGGCACCCGGTCTCGGGAGTACGCGGCGGCCGTGAGCGGAGTCGAAGCAACGACGACCGGCGCCTAGATCCCAGCCTTCATCCGGGGCTCGTCTCGGTCCTGGGCGATGACCCCGACGAGCGGGCGGAGACGATCTCGTCCACCGCGGCGGGATTCTCGAGGGCGGTGAGATCTCCGACCGGCTGGTCGAGGTAGGCGGCGCGGATGACGCGACGCATGATCTTGGCGTTGCGGGTCTTCGGCAGGTCGGCCACGAAGCAGACGGTCTCCGGTCGCAGGGCGGCTCCCAGTTGGGCGGCCACCGTCTGCCGCACCTGAAGCGCCAGCTCCGTCGAGGGTTCCCGGTCGGGCCGCAGGACGGCGAAGACGGCGATCGTCTCCCCCTTGACCGCGTGCGGGACGCCGATTGCGGCCGCCTCCTGGACGGCTTCGTGGGAGACGGCGGCCGACTCGACCTCCGCCGGACCGACCCGTTTCCCGGCGACCTTGAGGGTGTCGTCGGAGCGGCCCCGGATGTACCAGTAGCCGTCGGCGTCGATCTCGGCCCAATCGCCGTGGACCCAAAGGCCCGGGAAACGGCTCCAGTAGGTGTCGAGGTAGCGCTCACGGTCGCGCCAAAACCCCTGGGTGATGCCGACCCACGGTTGGCGGATGACCAGCTCACCGACCACACCGCGAACCGGCCGGCCGGCGTCGTCGACCACGTCGGCGTCCATGCCGGGGACCGGACCGGAGAAGGCGCACGGCTTCTGGGGCACGGTGGTCACGCAGCCGACGATACCGCCACCGGTCTCGGTGCCTCCGGAGTAGTTGATGATCGGGCAACGGCCGCCACCGACCTCCTCGAAGTACCAACGCCAGGGGCCTGGGTTCCAGGTCTCACCGGTCGAGCCGAGGATGCGCAGGCGCGAGAGATCCCGCTCCCGAACCCACCCCGTGCCGTGCGTCATCAGGGCGCGGACGGCGGTCGGGGCGAGGCCGCAGACCGTGGCTTCGTGGGCTTCGAGCAGGCGCCAGAGACGATCGGGGGCAGGGTGATCGGGCGTGCCCTCGAAGAGGAGCAGGGTGGCCCCGAGCATCAGACCGCCCGCGATCGCCCAGGGACCCATCATCCAACCGAGATCGGTCAGCCAGAAGAGGGTGTCATCCTGCTGAAGATCGAAGCAGAAGGCGAGATCGTGGGCGGCCTTGATCGGGAAGCCGGCGTGGACATGGAGGGCGCCCTTGGGCCGCCCGGTGGTGCCGGAGGTGTGAATGATCATGTAGGGGTCATCGGCGGCGGTCGCCTCGCCGGCACAGTGGGCGGCGGCGTCGGCGGTCGCTTCGTGCCACCAGCGGTCCCGGTCGGCATCCCAGGCCACGGCCTCGCCGGTGCGGCGGAGGACGAGGCAGTGCCGTACCCCGGGTGCCGCGGCGAGCGCCTCGTCGGCGACCGCCTTGAGGGGGACGATAGCGTCGCGGCGGCGTCCGCCGTCGGCAGTGATCAGGAGGGTCGCTTCGCCGTCGCGGAGGCGGGAGGCGAGCGCTTCGGGGCCGAAGCCCGAGAACATCGGCAGGAAGATGGCGCCGATCTTGCCGCAAGCGAGGGTGGCGACGACCGTCTCCGGCAGCATCGGGAGGTAGATGCCGACCCGATCTCCCTTCCCGATGCCGAGATCCCGTAGGGCGTTGGCGAGCCGGTCGACATCGGCCCCCAACTCGCGAAAGGTGGAGCGCCGGACCTCGCCATCGTCCCCCTCCCAGACGAGCGCGGTGCGGTCCGCGAGAGGGCCGGCGACGTGGCGGTCGAGGGCGTTCTGGACGTAGTTGAAGCCGCCGCCGGGGAACCAGCGCGGCCAGGCGGGTCCGCCGTCCCGATCAAGGACGCGTTCGTAGGGCCGGTGCCACTCGAGGCCCAACTCATCGACGACCGCTCTCCAGTACCACGCTGGGTCGGAGGCGGCGGCGGCGACCACTTCCCGGTAGCCCGCGAGCCCGTGGCGAGCCGCGAACTGGAGGAGACGGCTCCGCTCCAAGTAGTCGGCGGTGGGGCGCCAAACGATCTCGTCGTCGGCACGAGCGCCGGGCCGGGGCAGCGGGGCAGGTTGCATGCGGATTGCTCCTTCAGCGGCACCATGCCCGGCAGCAGCGGCAGCGGTGGCGGCGGCGGCGACCGTGGCGACCCCGGCATTGTTGGCGCGACGGCCCAGAAGGTCAAGGACCGAAGGGGAGGTGGCAGTGACCGCGCCGGGTACCGGCGACGTTCAACATCTTCCGCCCCCGGCGTCCTGAGGCCGTGGCCGGAGATTGCACCCGAGGGAGGAGGAGACCTTGATGGTTTGGAAGCGACTGTTCGGCCGGGGCGAATCAGGGACGGAACCGGCACCGGCGGCGACGGAGCCGGCCACCCGCCGGCCACGGCGGACCGACACCCCGGCGACAAACGATCCCGCCCTTCGCGCCCGGTTGGACCAGCTCCGGCGGCGGCGGGAGCTCGTCCTCTTCGACGTCGAGCGAGCGGAGGCAGCGACCAGACCGGAAAATCCGTGGCGGGAGCGGGTGGCCCTCCTCGACGAGGCGCTGACCACGGTCGAGGCCGATCTGGCAGCGGTCGAGCGGGAACCGCGCGAACCGAGCTTTCCGCTTGCGGAGACACCGATCATCGCCGTCGCGGCGACCGCGGGCGAGCCGGCCTCGGTCAACTTTGAGATCGGCGGTGAGCGATTCCGGTTCGAGGAGGAGACCGACTGGGACCAGCGCGGCGGACCGATCGTCCGAGGCGAGCTGCGGCGGCGAGAGGGCGGAGTCGAACGGCTCGTGCCCGCCGCGACCCGGGACGATCTGCGGCCGGTGCTGACGGAACACTTGCGCCGGAGCGCCGCGGTGTTCGCCGCCGATCTGCGAGATCGCGCTTTGGAGGGAGAGGCGTTGCCCGAATCGGCGACGCTCGCCGACCTCGCTCAACCTTGCCCCATCTGCGGTGGCTGGCGCGACTGGCGAGGAACCTGCGACCGCTGCGCCGATCGCGCGCTGCGCCGACAGCGTCTCCGGGCGGAGGCCGAGCGCTTGATGAAGGAGCGGGAGGCGGAGGCGGCCGAGCGACGGAAATGGGCCGAGCGGTTGCCGATCGCCCGGCGCCGGCTGAGAGACGTCGAAGCCGAGATCGCGGTGGCGACCGGGACCGGGGGCGGCGGGGCGACCTGATTCTTGGTCGCGGCGCCGTCCGCTGCGATTCGGGGCCGACTCTGCGGCGACCGGGGCCGGCGCGGGCGCGGTTCCGCTCCCCGGAAAGAAGCCCTCACCCCCGGCCCCTCTCCCGAGCGCGGGGGAGGGGAGACGTTCTCGCTCCCGAGAGCGGCACCATTTAACCGGACTCCGTCCAAAGCGTGGGAAGGCCTTGAGCGTAGATTCTGTAGAGCAGCGCATTGCGAGAGTACGCCCGTCCCCGTCCGGAGGGCGAGGAGCGGCGGGATCATCCCGGGAGCGGCTTGGTGGCTCGGGCCGCGCCTACGGGGACATGCTCACCGAGGCGGCCTTCATGACCGCGCGGAAGATGGAGATGAAGCCAAGACCGTCGGCCGGGGAAAAGGCGATCGTGCGCTCGCCGGCGCGGTCGACGGTCGGCACGGAGACGGCTTGGTCGGCGCGGGTCTGGTGGTCGAAGTCGAGCTCGACGCGGCAGCCGGGGGGAAGCCGATAGGGTTGACCGGAACCGGCGGCAGCGCGACGCACCGCTTCCTCGGCGCCGGCCCGGATCAGTTCCTGGGCGCGAAGCGGGTGGAGGTGGAGGGCGGCGAAGGTCGAGAGTCCGTCCTTGACGACGGCGCCGACGGTCTCGTCGCCGGCGAACTCCTGAGTCTGGCGCACGGCCTGGTCGTCGCCGGTGACCAGGACCACCGGCACGCCGAAGTGGCCGGCGACGGCGGCGTTGATGCCCCACTCGCCGACCGAACGGCCATCGAAGCGGACGTCGTTCAGCCAGCCGGTCCAGGTATGGGCGAGGGGGGCGTTCGGGGTGCCAGCTTTGGCGTGGTAGCCGGTGTAGAAGAGGGCGCCGACGCCGTCGAGGTCGCACCCTTGGGTCATGCCGAGCGGAGTGTCGCTGCCCGAGACGAAGCGGCAGCGGGGATCGAGGTCGTCGGGCAGCAGGTTGCGCATCCCATCGTGGCTGTCGTTGACGATTACTTCCTCAGCGCCGCCGGCGTAGGCACCGTCGATCGCCGCGTTGACCTCCCGCGTCATCCGTAGGCGGGCGCGTTCGTACTCCGTCTGGTTCGTCGGCTCCTCCCCCCCGGCGTACTCGGGCGGCATCACCTGGACCCAGGAGACGACGCCGCAGGTCCCTTCCATGTCGGCGGAGATGAGAACCTTCATCGACTGCTCGTGCTCCTGGCGAACGCGGCGAACGGCCTCTGGGCGAACCCTGCCGGGATTCTAGCAAAAAGGCGCTCAGCACCGGCACCCACGACCGATCCCCTTCCGCGGGCAGCGACCGCGCGATCATGGACGCCCTGGGGCAGGTCCGAGGGGGCGGCCGAGCCGCCCGCGTCATCCGGAGGCTCGTGGCACCCCGCGGAACGTGGCTCCTACCGCCGGGGACGCACCGCCTCGACCGCTCGAAGCCTGCCCCGCCGCGGGAGGGGGAAAACTCGGCGACTACCAGGGCGGAAAGAAGACGAGGATCGTCAGCACCAAGAGGGCTCCGAGGAGCAGCGGCCAGAAGAGGAGGTCGGGCAGCAGGTTGTTCCGATAGTCGACCAGGCGGAGGCGGATCGGGGCATCGAGCAGGAGGGCGTTGGCGGCGACGAGCAAGATCGAGCCGTAGAGGAGGAACGGCAAGATCTCGACGTAGACGATCTCGCCCGTCGAGACCGTCGAGCGGATCTGGTTGTCCTTGAGGATCACGGCGAAGAGGAGCCCCGAGCAGGTGCCGAGGACGCCGAAGGTGCTGATCCCGAAGCGCGTCCTGGTGGCGGTGTCGGGCGCCGTCAGGCACAGGATCAGGAAGAGGAGGACGCTGACGACGGCCGCGAAGACGACGTGGTCGAGGAACGGTCCCATGAAACTTCGCTTGAGGACCATGTTGTAGTAGAGCTGGGGGAACGAGGTGGCCCTCTCGGGCAAGCCAAAGGTCGCGTTGTCTCGGTTTGGACCGTAGCTGAAGGAGGCGGCGATCGGTACCCAACCGGCGTCGACGAAGTCGTCGCCGAGTCCCGGCAACGTGGCCGGGTCCAGGGTTGGATACGCGGCGAAGTCGGGGACGAGGACGACCCGCCGCTGCACGTCCTCGGCCCAGAGGAGGAGCCAGACGTCCTGGCGATCGAACGGGTAGAGGGAGTAGTCGAAGCGCTGCCGGAGCGTGACCCGGAAGCGCCAGCCGAGGACCTGGCTGCCGTCCGCCAACGGCACGGTGTAGGCGGGATCGGACGGCGACGACTCGGCGATCGCCTCCGGGAAGGAGACGCCTCGGGGAATATCGGTCGGGAAGTCGGGCGGGTAGGTTTGCCAGACGTAGCCCGAAGCTTGGACGTCGTTGGCGTTGGAGAACTCGATCGCTTGGAGGAGCACCCCGGTGGGGACCAACCACCGACGAGCCGAGTTCGTCGCCGCCCCGTCGGGCGCCGGGTCGGCCATAGCGGTGGAGAGGTAAGCATCGGCCTCCGCTCGCGACACCACCTGGGTTCCGATGTTGGTATCGCCGGCTGCATTGGCATCGACCAGAGACCAGAGCACACCCAGGGCCAGGAGAAGCACGACGGACCAGGTGATCGCGGTCGCGACCAAGCCCGCGATCGTCCCCCGCTCCGGCCGGAAGACGACGACGGCCAGCGCCAGGAGGGAGCCGAGCAGCGAGAGCAGGGGGGGAATCAGCACCCCTCCATCGGACCGGTCGAATCCCTGGTGTCCGACGACGTATCGGCCAACCAAGGCGAGGGCCAGCGCCCCGCAAACGACCGCGACAATGCGCGCGGCCATGGCGACGCGGGCCGCGCCACGGAGCGAGGAGTCCGCCACCGCCGGCGCCGGCTCGGCGGCTGCCGCTCCACCTTCCGCCGCCTGTTCGGCGCCCATCGTCGCCCCACCTCCCCATCTCGCCCCGACCCTGAACCGAGCACAGCGCGGGACAAGGCCATCTCTGCGAGGGGAGGCGATTCCTACCTCGCCTCCGCCGCTTTGCGCGCCGCCAAGTGTAACGGCTCGGCTCCCGCTCCTTGGCCCGGAGCGCGGGGGCGAGGGATGCGGGATACTGTCGGGAACGGCGACCAAACCGGGCCACTGGCCGCGAGAGAGGGGGACGCATGTTCGTAGTGGTCGCGCAGTTCCATGCGCAGGGCGGACAAGAGGAGCGGGTGGCCGAGCTGTTGCGCCGGATGGTCCCGTTCGCCAACGCCGAACCGGGCTGCGAGCAATACGTCGTCAACCGGGCTCACGACGACCCGCGCAAGTTCCTCCTCTATGAGCAATACCACGATCGGGCGGCGTTCGATGCCCACACCGAGACCGAGGAGTTCAAGGAGCTCGTCTTGGGCGAGATCGTGCCGCTCCTCGACCGCCGGGAGCGAGAGTTCTACGACGTACTCGATGCCGGCGGCGGGTGATCCGCGGCGACCCGATCCCCCGCCGCTTGGCCAAGAGTCATCTCTCGTCCAGCGCAATCAGCCGGGAGCGGGATCGAAACCGAGACAACCTTCTCCCTCCTACGGCGGCGGTTCAGGCTCCGGGGATCAATGCTGAAGAATGCCGAAGGAGCTTGTCGCGGACGGAGACGACTAGCGAAGGCCGCTTCTCACCCAGCGGAGGCGACCATCAGGATTCCCCAGCTCTCGCCCGCCGCGAGGGGATTGAGCAACGACGGCCACTACGTCCGATCAAGCGCAGTTTCGATGCGCCGCCGTCTAGTAGACGGAGGTGGGCCCGCTCCGGCTCAACCGTGACGGATGCCCCACCCCGCTTACCGCGACCGTCGGAAGAACCCGGCGTGGCTACCGCCGCTCACCGCTGGTCTGGTCGGCGGCGGAAGGAAGAGGGTCCGTCCAACAGACCTTCAGCCGGACACAGCGATGCTCCGGCGGAAGCACGCTTCCCCCGGAAAGCACAGGCTAGAGAGATTCGGTTGATGGCCGACCAACGGGGCCGGCCGGAGAGAGAAACCCGTTTCGCCAGAGGCGCTCGGGGTTGGCTACGGCGCCTGGTTTCGCCGGCGGCGTCGCTCCGCCTTGCGGCGCTTGGCGCGATTCTCTTCTTGGACGCTAATGAACCTCAAGCCCCGCCGGTGCTCCCGGATGATTCCGGAGCGCTCGATCGCCTTATTGAAGCGACGCAGGAGCTGATCGAATCCTTCCGACTCTCGCATCTCGACCCGCATGCGTTTCGTCCATCCTCCCCGCGGCGTGCCCGCCCGGCGGCATTGCCCGACCACCGTCACCGGCGCGGCGACCGACTGCACTCAAAAGCCAAACTCGGCGACGTCCGCCGCGACCAGAAGATTATACGCCATCGCTCCGACCGCCGCGATGGAGCGCGTCCGCTCTCGTGGTGACCGCCGTGGCGAATCGATCCCGCCGGGCCCGCGGCGGCGGAGGCTACCGATCGAGTTCCGCCCCCGGCGAGCCGGTCTGACCGACCACGCCGGGTTCGCCGCCGGCTTTCGCTCAGCCGTCGTTCGCCTCCTGGATCGCGGCCAGAATCTCGGCCGGGGCGGGGGCGCCGGCGGCGCGGTAGAGGACGCGTCCATCCTTGCCGACGACGACGACGGTGCGGTCGATACCGGAACCGTCCGGCTTGAGGGCGCCGTAGGCCTCGGCCACCAAGTTCCCCTCGTCGACCAAGAGATCGAACGGGAAGTCGTAGGCGTCGATGAACGCTTGATGGCTGGCAGCGTCGGCGCCGTTGACGCCGTAGGGCTCGACGGCACTGTCGCGGAGATCGTCGATGGCGTCGCGCACGGCGACGAGCTGGTTCGTTCAGCCGGTGGTCCGGTCGCGGGGGTAGAACAGGAGGAGCGCCCGTTTCTCGCCGCGGAGGTCACTCAGGCGCAATCCTGGACCGGTGGTACCAGGCAGGGTGAACTCGGGAGCCATTTCGCCGCGGTCGGCCATTGCCGCTCCTCCTCTATGGGACCGTCCGTCCCTTCAAACGAACCATCGCCGGGCTTGCGCGGTGCCTGGACGCGGATCCATTGTAGCGGCGGAACGAGGTTCCGGGTTCGCCATTGCGATCGAGCAGGAGGGTCTTTGACGATGAGTGAGAGCGAGCCGCCACCCCACCCTTTGGCCGCCGAACCCTTCTCGTATCGGCTCCAGAAGGACGGCTCGGTCCGGATCGCCCACCAAGGACGGGTGGTGACGACCCTGACCGGCCCGGCGGCGGCCCGCTTCCTGGCTCGCGTCGATGCCGCCGACCCGCTGACGGCCCAACTGGCGATGGCCAAGGCGACCGGCCAGTTCAAGCGCGGCAACGAGCGACGGGCCGGCCGGTCGTGACGGCCGCTGGCTACGGGACGGCCAGCATCCGGTCGAGGGCGACGAGGGCGTCGCGCGCGGTCTCGGGAACGATGGTGATCTGGTTGACCACCCGACCGGCGGCGAGGTGCTCCAGCGACCAAAGCAGATAGGCGGGGTGGACGCGGTACATGGTCGAGCAGGGGCAGATGACCGGGTCGAGGCAGAAGACGTGCTTGTCCGGTAGCTCGGCGTCGAGGCGGCGGACGAGATTGATCTCGGTGCCGACCGCCCAGGTCGAGCCGGCGGGGGCGTCGCGAATAGTATCGATGATCTGCTCGGTCGAGCCGTCGTGATCGGCCGCCGCCACGACCTCGACCCGGCACTCGGGGTGAACCATCACTTGGACTCCCGGGTGCTCCTGCCGGGCGCGGTCGATCTGCTCGACGCTGAACCGGGCGTGGACCGAGCAGTACCCCTTCCAGAGGATCACGGTGGCCCGCCGCAGAGCGTCCGGGGTGTTGCCGCCGAGGGGGAGGAACGGGTCCCAGACGACCATCCGATCGAGGTCGATCCCCTTCTTGACCCCGGTGTTCCGGCCCAAGTGCTCGTCCGGGAAAAAGAAGAGTTGCTCGCCCCGCTCGAAGGCCCAATCGAAGATGCGCCCGGCGTTGGATGAGGTGCAGACAATCCCGCCGTGGCGGCCGCAGAACGCCTTCAAGGCGGCGGCCGAGTTCATGTAGGTGATCGGGACGACGCGATCGAGGCCGAGGTCGGCCAGGGCGTCCCAGGCGGCTTGGACGTCGTCCGCCTTGGCCATGTCGGCCATCGAGCAGCCGGCCTCGAGATTCGGGAGAATCACCTTCTGGTGGGGAGCGGAGAGGATGTCGGCGCTCTCGGCCATAAAGTGGACGCCGCAGAAGAGGATCGCTTCGGCGTCGGAGCAGCCCGCGGCCTGCTGCGAGAGCTTGAAGGAGTCGCCCCGGAAGTCGGCGAACTGGATCACCTCGTCCCGCTGGTAGTGGTGGCCAAGGACGACGAGACGATCGCCGAGCTGACGCCGTAGCGCCCAGATCCGCTCGTCCCGCTCTTCGGCCGGCAGCTTGAAGTAGCTCCGTGGGATGCGCTCCTGGCGGAGCGGCGAGACGCCATAGCGACGGAGCAGCCCGTAGGCGCCGACGCCTTCCTCCGGCACGCAGTCCGCCGGCGCCAACTGGGGCGATGAGAGCCAAGCGCCGTGGGCGGCGACGGGCAGCGAAGCCTCGGTGGACGACGCGGTCCCGGCTTCTCGGAGGTCGATCGCCATGGGGATGCACCTTCTTCCCGCCCGTCCCCCAGAGCGCAGCGCCGGGGAGGGGCGGCGGGACCGGCCACTGGCGGCCGGAGGCGTAGAACGCACGCGGATAATCATAGGTCCGGGGGGAGTAATTGTCAAGGTGACACTAAGTCCGCCTTCGATACGATACGGCGGGTCATCTTCGCCCCTTTTCCCAGGACCCGACGGCCCCGGCCGGTACCCAGGGCCGACAGGGGTGATCAGGAAGGCGGAAACGATGCCGTCGAGACAGCCAAACGGAGACGAGCGTCGCCCCCCAGCGGAAGCCGGGGCCCATCGGCGAGGCGCCGCCGGAGCGCGGCGGCAGCCGTCGCGCTCCGGCGGGGATCCCCTGATACCAGATTCGGCTGAACACTCGGGCTTCGTCTCCCCTTCTCCTGCCGTAGCGGGAGAGCAGACGGGGGGTGAGGGCCGGCGCCGCGGCCACCACGATTCACCCAAAGCTCTCAAGAGTCGCTCCCTAACGGCGAGCGGCGGCGCGGTGGCGAGCGCGGTCTTCCGCCGGGCGATCCTGGGGGCGACGGGCCAGCGAGCGGTCGCCGCCACGGTGCGCCGGCACGGCATGCGGCTGGGCGCGGCCCGCTTCGTCGCCGGCGAGACGCTGGACGCTTGTGTTCCGGTGCTGCGTCGGCTGAACGCGGCCGGGCTGCGGACGAACACCACGCTGCTCGGGGAGGGAGTGCGGGACGAGGAAACGGCGCGGGTGGTGGTCGGTGCCTACCGGGACGTGCTCGAGCGCCTGCGCGCCGAAGCGCTGCTGACAAACGTCGCGCTCAAACCGACCCACCTCGGACTCGACCTGGGGGAGGATGTCGCCTATCGCCATTTGGCCGAGGTCGTCGCCCACGCCGGCAAGCTGGGCAACTTCGTCCGGCTCGACATGGAAGAGTCGGCACGGGTGGAGCCGACGCTCCGGCTCTACCGGCGGCTGCGGGCCGCCGGTCACGACAACGTCGGCACCGTGCTCCAGAGCGCGCTCTTCCGGACCGGAGACGACCTGCGGCACCTGCTCGAGCTGCGACCGAACCTGCGTCTGGTGAAGGGAGCCTATCTCGAACCGCGGAGCATCGCCCACGCCGAGAAGACGGAGGTCGACCGCGCCTACTTGCGGCTGGCGGAGCGAATGCTGGGGCAGATCGGCTTCGTCGCGATCGCGACCCACGACGAGCGGATCATCGAGTGGGTGATCGAATTGGCGGAGCGGCGCGGGCTCAGCCCGGACCACTACGAGTTCCAGCTCCTCTACGGCATCCGGCCGCAGCTCCAGCTCGACCTCGTCCAGCGAGGCCACCGGGTTCTGATCGCGACCCCCTTCGGCCCGGAGTGGTACTTCTACCTGATGCGGCGGCTGGCGGAGCGACCGGCGAATCTCCTCTTCGTCCTCAACAGCCTCCGGCAGGGCTGACCCATCATCGTCGCGCGGCTTCCTCGCCGGTCGAAAGGCGCGGCTCCCGTTCGTTCTTGGCGGGAGCCATCCATCGCCTCTCCTACCCCGCGAAAGTCCCTCGGCCCCGGCGCATACGGAATCCAGTTGAACTATCCCGAGATCGGAGGTGGGAACGTCTCCCCTCTCCCGTGCACGGGAGAGGGG
>JBBSNJ010000007.1:0-15972 GCA_038232775.1 Thermomicrobiales bacterium | reverse complement strand
GTGGGCGGCGGCGACCGGCCCGCCCCCCCCCTCGGCGCCGGCCCGCGTCGCCTCGACCTCGGTCGAGCGGAGGTGGGAGCGCCGGCGCCGCGTCCGCTCGACGGCGAAGCGGTAGGGGGCCAGCGCCGGTTCGGCGGCGAAGAACGCGGCGACCGTCGCCGCCGGCAGCGCCGTGATCTCCGGTTCGACGAACGCGGCGGCGGAGCCGGCCCGCGCCGCCAGACCGCGGGCGCGGTCGGCCTGGGCGGCGGCGGTGGCGTTGGTCGCGTCCTCCGCCTGCCGCAGCCCAGCGTAAACGGCGACCCGCTCGACCGCCTCGCGCACCGCGTCCGCCTGCCGCAGGCCGGCCAGCAGCGTCCCGGCCGATGCGGTGAGCCGCCCCCGATAGGCGGCCAGCTCCGGCAACATCGCTCCCGCCTCCCGGAAGGCACGCTCCCAGGCGGCGTCGGTCGGGAAGACGCTCTCCAGGTCCCAGCGCTCGGCGACCGGAACCTCGTGCCGGGCGGGGACGTGGGAGCGGGTCGTGGTCGCCATCGGGCTCTCCTCGCTTCTGGTGGTCGGGCCGGGACGGGCTGGGAACCCGCCCCGGCCGTCGCCGCCGCGATCGTGGTGGCCGCGCTCGGGCGACAACGCCTACCCCGTCGGCTGGCCGCCGCTGGCCCCGTTGACGGAGGGGGGCGCCCCGGGCTCGATCTGTTCGACCCGCGCCAGCCCGACCCGGCGCCCGACGACGGAGCGGACCTCGAGCCGCAGCGGGCCGACGTCGGCCGAATCGCCGGGGCGCGGCATGCGGCCGACCTGCTCGACGATCAGGCCGCCGACCGACTCCGACTCGACCGGGCCGATCTGCCCCCGGTCGAGGTCGAGCCGGTCGATCAGGTCGGCCAGGGCGAGCCGGCCGTCGACCTCGAGCACGCCCGGCTCGATCTCGCGGATCGGCTCGTGGCCGGGGTCGAACTCGTCGGAGATCTCGCCGACCAGCTCTTCGAGCAGGTCTTCGAGCGTGACCAGGCCGGCGACGCCGCCGTACTCGTCGACGACGATCGCGATGTGGGTGCGGCGGGCGCGCAGCTCAGCCAGCAGCTCGTCGATCGGCTTCGACTCGGGGACGTAGTAGGCGGGGCGGGCCACCTCCTGGGCCGGCCGCTCGGCGGCGGCCGGGTCGGACCAGATGCGCTGGAAGACGTCCTTGACGTAGAGGATGCCGGCCACGTCGTCGAGCGACTCGCGGTAGACGGGCAGCCGGGAGTAGCCGCTGCTGAGGAAGCGCTCGACCGCCTCCCGCAGCGGCATCGCGGCCGGCACGGCGACGATGTCGACGCGGGGGACGACGACGCTGCGGACGGCAGTCTCGTTGAAGCGGAAGGCTTCTTCGACCAGGTCGGCCTCGGCCGCCTCGAACGTCCCCTCGTCCTCGGCGGCCTCGATCTGGGCCAGGATCTCCTCACGCGTGATGCTCATCGTCGCCCGGCCGTGGACGCCGAAGAGGCGCAGCGTCAGGTTGGTCGTTCCGGTCAGGAGGGCGACGATCGGGCGGGCGATCCGGCCGAGGAACTCGATCGGGCGGACGACGGTCAGCGCCACCGTCTCGGCCCGCTGGACGGCGAGGGTCTTCGGCACCAGCTCGCCGAAGACGATGCTGAAGAAGGAGAGGAGCGCGGTGACGGCGACGAAGGCGATGCCCCTGGCGTTGCCGCTGATCGGCTGGAAGGGAACCTCGACCAACCAGGCTTGGACGATCTGGGCCAGGCTGACGGCGCCGACGGCCGAGGCGAAGAAGCCGGCCAGGGTGATCCCGACCTGGACAGTGGCCAGGAAGCCGCTCGGGTTCTCGGTCAGGCGGAGGACGCGGGTGGCGGCGCCGTTCCCTTCGTCGGCCAGGTTCTGCATCCGGGCCTTGCGCGAGGAGACGATCGAGATCTCCGACGCGGCCAAGAAAGCGTTCAGCCCCAAGAGTAGGACGATCGCTGCCAATTCGAATGATAAGCCGCCCATCCGGCGCCTGGTCCTCCCCCGAACGCTTGGGTCGCCTCGCTCCCGCCGCGCCGCCGATCAGGTCGGCGGCGGACGGAGGCCGGTGCCGCGCCCCGATCGCTGTCGCGGTCGAGGGACGAAGGCGATTCCCGTGCCATGGTACCGCCAATCGGGGGCGGTCGGCGTCCTCAGTCGTTGAGCCGGGGGTCGAGCGCGTCGCGGACGCCGTTGCCGACGAGGCTAATCGCGAGCACGGTCAGGAAGATGAAGAAGCCGGGGATGAAGACGTTCGGCCAGGAGCGGGCGAAGTAGTCGCGGGCGTTCTCGAGCATGTTGCCCCAGGAGGGGATCGGCACCTGGACCCCGAAGCCGAGGTAGCTCAGGGCCGCCTCGGTCAGGATCAGGCCGGGCAGGGAGAGCGAGAGCGAGACGAGCAGCAGCGGGACCACGTTCGGCAGGAGATGCTTGGCGATGATGCGGCTGCTCGTCGCCCCGCTGACGCGGGCCGCCTCGATGTAGTCGCGGGTCCGCAGGGAGAGGATTTCGCCGCGCACCAGGCGAGCCGCTCCTGCCCAGCCGAGGAGGGCGATGAACAGCGCCAGACCGTAGGGGCCGGGGCGGTAGACGGTGAAGACCAGGATCAGCAACGGCAGACCAGGGATCGAGAGCAGGACATCGACGACACGCATCGCCAGGGCGTCGACCAAGCCGCCGAAATAGCCCGAGGCGGAGCCGACGACGCTCGCGATCGCCAGCGTCGTGATCGAGGCGAGGACCGCCACCGCCAGCGAGATACGGGCGCCGTAGGCCGAGCGGACGAGGACGTCGCGGCCGTTGGCGTCGGTCCCCAGCAGATGACCCGGCGAGAAGGGCGGCAAGAACTGGTCCCGGAGCTGCCCCTCCCAGTACTGCTGTCCGACGAGGCGGGCGATCAGACCGGCGGCGAGGGCGAAGAGGACAACGGCGACGGTGACGACGAGACCGGCCATGGCGACGCGGTTCCGTCGCAACCGCCGCCACGCCCGGCGCCACAGCCCGACCGTCGCCCGCGCCTGGAGGCGGTCGAGCCGTTCGGCGGCGAGCCGCGGCCGGGAGGCCCCGGTCGTCTGCTCCGCCCCCGCGAGCGTGCCGCTTCGCTGCGCCATCTCTGAAGCCTCGCTCTCGTCCCGCCGCGAGGGTCCGCGGTCGGTGGTTCGTCGATCGCCGGTCTAGCCGTAGCGGATTCGCGGGTCGAGGACCGCGTAGCCGACGTCGACCAGCAGGTTGGCGAGCAGGGTCAGCACCGAGGACATCAAGATCGCGCCCATGATCAGGGTGTAGTCGCTGGTGCGGGCCGCCTCGACCGTCAGCCGACCGAGACCGGGCCAGGCGAAGACGTTCTCGATCACGAAGGCGCCGCCGACCAACCCCGGCAGCGAGAGGCCGATCAGGGTCACCAGCGGCAGGAGCGCGTTGCGGAAGGCGTGGCCGTAGAGGATGCTCCGTTCGCGGAGTCCCTTCGCCTCGGCGGTGCGGACGTAGTCCTGCCGGATCACCTCCAGCGTCTGGGAGCGGATGTAGCGGGTCCAGACCGCCAAGTCCCCGACCGAGAGCGCGAGCGCGGGCAGGATCAGGTGCTGGGCGCGGTCGAGCAGGCCGCCGCCGCCGCGGCGGTCGAACATGCCGCTGACGGGGAGGGCCGGCAGGCCCCACTCCCGGAACTGGCTGGAGAAGATCAGGATCAACATCAACGCCAGCCAGAACGAGGGGATGGCGTAGGCCGCGACCGAGCAGACGGTGACCAGGTGATCGAACCAGGAGTTGCGCCTGACTGCCGACCAGAGCCCGAGCGGGATCGAGACGACGAAGCCGATCACCAGCGAGAGCCCGGTCAGGAGCAGGGTATTCGGCAGCGCGGCTATGATGCGGTCCCGCACGGGGGTCGCGTTGGTCATCGAGAGGCCGAAGTCGCCGCGGGCCAAGGAGCGGACCCACTTGCCGTAGCGGACGACGAGCGGCTCGTCGAGCCCGAGGTTCTCCCGGATCCGCTCGATGTCGGCCGGGCGGAAGCGGGGGTTGGCGTCGAGGCGGGCCGTCGGGTTGCCCTGGGCGTTGACGATCGCGAACGTCAAAAAGGTGATCCCGAACAGGAGCGGGATGGTGATCAACAACCGCCGCACGATGTACGCTGTCATCTGCTGTCCCCGATGAGCCGCCCACCGCGCCCCGGAGCGGAGGCACGGTGCGCCCGCGGACCCGGAACGCGAGACGGCGGGGCGGGTCGGCCCCGCTCCGCCGTCTCGCCTGGGGCGTGGGGGCCTACTGCTCCTCGATCCAGACGAACGGCAGGCTCCAGTAGACGCCGCCGTTGCTGATGGGGAAGAAGTTGTGGAGCCGCTCGCTGTAGGCCGGCCGCTCGACGCCGAAGCGGTAGATCAGGATCGGCAGATCTTCCCACAAGAGCTGCGACTGCTCGATCAGCAGTTCGCGCCGGGCGTCGCGGTCGAGCTCCCGCAGTTGGAGATCGTCGAGGCGGTCGTACTCGGGGTTGCAGTACTTGGCGTCGTTGAAGCCGCCCCCGTAGGCGTCGCAGCGGAAGAGGACGCCCTGGCTGCCGCTGGGATCCCAGCTGAAGCCCTGGAAGACCATCTCGAAGTCGTGGTCGGTGCCGGTGATCTCCAGCAGGGTTGGCCACTCGACGAGGCGGGGGGTCATCTCGACGCCGATCTCCCGCCACCGCTGCTGGAACTCGGCCAGGAGCTGGTCCTGGGTCGCCCCGCCGCCGGTGGTCGTCAGCAGCTCGACCTGCATCTCCTGACCGTCTTTGTCGACGATCCCGTCGCCGTTGGAGTCGGTCCAGCCCGCGTCGGCCAGGAGCTGGCGGGCGCGGTCGGGGTCGTAGGCCCAGG
Organism: Thermomicrobiales bacterium; assembly: GCA_038232775.1. Lineage (GTDB taxonomy): Bacteria > Chloroflexota > Chloroflexia > Thermomicrobiales > UBA6265 > JBBSNJ01. The sequence goes on along the minus strand of JBBSNJ010000007.1, from coordinate 11,110 downwards.
CTTCGTCGTAGCGCGACGGGTCGTAGGCGAACGAGGCGCGGGGCTGGGTGCCGAGGGCGACCTCGCCGTAGCCGAGGAAGATGTTCTCCTTGATCGCCTCTTTGTCGAGGGCGACGAAGAGCGCCTGGCGAACCCTCGGGTCCTGGAAGAGGGTGGTCTGCTCGGGGTCGAGGTTGAACCCGATGTAGGCGAAGGAGAAGCCGGGGTAGATCTCGACCTCGACCCCCTCGGTGTTCTGGATGTCCTCCATATTCGGCGCCGGCACGACCTCGACGATGTCGATCTCGCCCGCCTTCAGGGCCTCGATCTCGGTCGCCGGCTCCGGCAGGATGCGCATGATCAGCTCGTCGTAGACCGGAATCGCCGCCGGGACGTAGTAGTCGGGATTCGGGACCAGCGTTACGCTGTCCCCCTGGACCCACTCCCCGAAGCGGAACGGGCCGGTACCAACGACACGGGTTGGGTCCTGCCCGGTGCTGCCGGGATCGTTCGCCCAATTCTCGGGAGAGACCCCCTCCCAGATGTGCTTGGGCATGATCAGAACAGCGTTGGCGACGTCGTAGAGGAAGGTGGCGAACGGCTCCTTCGAGGTCAGCTCGAAGGTGTTCTCGTCGACCACGCGGTAGGCGTCGATCAGCTCCAGGAGGGAGGAGCGGCGCGGGTTCGGGCTCCGCTCGTCGAGGGCGACGTCGAAGGTGAACTCGACGTCCTCGGCGGTGAAGTCGGTCCCGTCGTGCCAGGTGGCGTCCTCGCTCAGGTGGAAGGTGTAGGTCCGCCCGTCGGCGCCGATCTCCCAGTAGTCGGCGAGGACCGGGACCGGTTGGCCGTCGATCGGGCTGACGCCGACCAGGGTCTCGAAGATCGAGCCGGTGAGGTAGAAGGTCGGGGAATCGGCGGTCAGCAGTCCGTTGAGGGTGGCGATGTCGCTGGTCTGGCTCCAGATCACCTGGCCACCGGTGTTCTCCGGCTCCTCGAACGGGAAGGCCGCCATCAGCTGCTGGAGGTACTCGTCGCGGGTGATCGAGGTCGTTCCCGCGCCGGCCACCGGCGAGGCGCCGGGCGATGCGAGCGGGGAGGCCGCGGGGGAGGCTCCCGGCGTCGTCTCCTGGGCGAGGGCGCCGAGCGCCGGCGAGAGGAGGAGCGCCGCCAGCAGCGCCATCAGCCAAGAGAAGGGACGCGATCTCCGTCGATCCACGGGTGCTGCCTCCGTCGTCGTGCTTCTACCATCGCCGCCCCCGCCGACCTCGGCGGGCCACCATGAGCAAGAGCCCTCTGGTGCGGATCGGGCCGGAATCAACCGACGCCATCCATCGGGGTCGGCGAAGTGTAGCAGGCAGACGGCCAAGCGCCCGGTCCGCGACCGAGGGACACCGGCGGGCGGCGGCGGCGGGGCGTGCCGGTGCTAGAATCGGCCGCCGCCGCGCCGGATGTCCCCCGACTCGCGAAGGGAGTTGCCCCGATGGTCTCCGAAACCGCCGCCCGCTTCGATGCGATCGCGGTCCACGCCGAGCGGATGGAGCGGGCCCAGGCCGAGCTGGCCCGCCAGGGGGTCGATCTCCTCGTCGCCGGCGCCTCCTCCGACCTGCGCTACCTGACCGGCTACGCGGGGCACACCAGCGAACGGCTCAGCCTCCTCCTCCTGCCCCGGCAGGGGGAGCCCGCCTACGTCGTCCCGGCGCTCGAGGCGCCCGGTTTGGCCCGGCAGCGCGACCTATTCGCCGTCCACCCCTGGGAGGAGACGCAGGACCCGGCCGCCCTGGTCGCCGAGCTGGCCCGTGGGATGGGGGCGGCGACGGTCGCCGTCGGCGACCAGCTCTGGAGCGTCTTTCTGCTCCGGCTCCAGGCGGCGCTGCCGGGCGCCCGCTGGGTCGAGGCCGGCCCCGTCCTCCGCCCGCTGCGGATGGTCAAGGACGGGCGGGAGATCGAGCTGCTGCGGGAGGCGGCGAGGCGCACCGACGACGCTTGGGAGGAGTTCATCACCCAGCCGCTGGCCGGCCAGACCGAGCGCCAGGCGCTCGACCGCCTGCTGGCGCTGACCCACGCCCGCGGCCTCGGCCCTGGCTTCGGTCTCTGCGCCAGCGGTCCCCACTCGGCCTCGCCCCACCACCAGACCGGCGACCGCGTGATCGAGCCGGGCGACGCGGTCGTCTTCGATTGGGGCGGCACGCTGGAGGGGTACTGCTCCGACGTCACCCGCACGGTCGCCGCCGGCGAGCCGAGCGCGGAGTTCCGCCGGGTCTACGGGGTCGTCCTCGACGCGAACGAGGCGGCGCTGACGGCGGTCCGACCGGGGGCGCCGTGCGAGGACGTCGACCTGGCGGCGCGGGCGGTGATCGAGGACGCCGGCTACGGCCCGTTCTTCATCCACCGGGTCGGCCACGGGCTCGGGCTCGACATCCACGAGGAGCCGTACCTGGTGGGCGGCAACGACCTGCCGCTGGCGAGCGGGATGGTCTTCAGCGACGAGCCGGGGATCTACCTGGAGGGGCGGTTCGGGGTCCGGATCGAGGACGCGGTGGTCTGCACCGACGACGGCGGGGTGCGGCTGAACGAGGCGACGCGGGAGTTGACGGTGGTGGGGTAGGGGGTGGTGGGACGATCGGGGCGGCGACGCGGGGCTAAAGCCGCCGCGCTGAGGCGGCGAAGCCGGCTCAAGCCGGCTAAGGACGAGCGTCGGGGTGAGCCCGGGGGAGGGCCAAGGTGCCGCGATGGCGGTTGTTCTACCACGCCGTTTGGGCCACGCGCCGACGGGAGCCGGTGCTCGATGCGGCGATGGCGGCATCGGTGGTGGGATACATCACGTCCCCGGCTCGTGAGCCGGAAATGATCGTCCACGCGGTCGGGACGATGCCCGACCACGTCCATGTTGCGGCATCGATTCCACCAGCGGAGGCTATCGGGTCCGTCGTCGGGCGCTGGAAGGGCGGAACGTCCCACCTCCTCAATCACGGGGCGAGCGACGAAGGTCGTCCCGCGTTCGCCTGGCAGCCGGAGTACGGGGTTACCTCCTTCGGAGAAAAGAACCTGCCTGACGTCATCGCCTACGTCGAGGACCAGACCGCTCGCCATGCCGCCGAACGAACGTGGGCGAGCCTCGAACGCTTCGATGATGGCTACCATGGGAGCCATTTGATCGATCGGTCTTCGGCGATGGCCCTCTCCCTCGTCCCCCTCGCTCACGCGATGCCTCTGGGCCGCTCAAGGGAGGGCAAGCCAATGGTCCATGCTTCACCCGAAGTCCACGAAAGCCCCGGTGTTTAGCCGGCTTGAGCCGGCTTCGCCGCCTCAGCGCGGCGGCTTTAGCCCCGCGTCGCAAACGCGACCATAGCGAGGATCAGACCAAGACCATGCTCACCATCACCCCTTCCCGCCTCCACCAGTCCCTCGCCGACCTGGCCGGGATCGGCGCCACCCCCGGCGGCGGCGTCACCCGCCTCGCCCTCTCCGACGAGGATCGAGCCGGCCGCGACCGCCTGCGAGCGTGGCTGGAGGGGGCCGGCCTCGCCGTCCGCGTCGACGACTTCGGGAACATGACCGGTCGCCGCCCCGGCGCCGAGGAGGGGCCGGCGCTGCTGCTCGCCTCCCACATCGACAGCGTGCGCAACGGCGGCCGCTTCGACGGCGCCGCCGGCGTCCTCGCCGCGCTGGAGGTGGTCCGGACGCTGAACGACGCCGGCGTCGCCACGCGGCGGCCGATCGAGGTGGTCAACTGGACCAACGAGGAGGGGGTCCGCTTCGAGCCGGCGATGCTCTGCTCGGGCGCCCTCGCCGGCCGCTTCGAGCGAGACTACGTCTACGGCCGCAACGACCGGGACGGCCGCCGCTTCGAGGACGAACTGCGCCGGATCGGCTACCTGGGGCGGGAGGCGGACCGGCCCGGCCCGGCCGCCGCCTGCCTAGAGCTGCACGTCGAGCAGGGGCCAGTGCTCGAAGCGGCGGCGGCGCCGGTCGGCGTCGTCGAGGGGATCGTCGGCATCACCTGGCTCGAGCTGACGCTCGACGGCCAGGCCGACCACGCCGGCCCGAGCCCGATGCCGCTGCGCCGCGACGCCCTGGCCGCCGCCGCCCGCCTCGTCTCGGCCGTCGAGGCGATCGCCCGCGGCACGGAGGGGGCGGTCGGCACCGTCGGCCGCCTCGCCCCGGAGCCAAACGTGATCAACACCATCCCCGGCCGGGTCGTGATGAGCGCCGACTTCCGCCACCCCGACCCGGCCACCATCGAGGCCCTGGTCGCCGCCCTGGAGCGGCGCGCCGCCGAGGTCGCGGCCGAGACCGGGGTGGCGGTCGCCGGCGACCGCTTCTGGACCTCCGAGCCGCCCCCGTTCGCCGCCGAGGCGGGGGCCGCGGTCGAGGGCGCCTGCCGGGAGCTCGGGCTGCCGGTCCACCGCCTCTGGTCGAGCGCCGGGCACGACGCCAAGTACGTCCAAGCGCTCTGCCCGACGGCGATGGTCTTCGTTCGCAGTCGGGACGGTCTCAGCCACGCGGAGGGGGAATACAGCAGCCCGGAGGATCTGGAGGCGGGCGCGAACGTGCTGCTCCAGGCGGCGCTCCGGCTCGCCGGCCCCGCCTGACCGAGTGCGGGACCGCTCGCACCACGCCGCCGGTTGGCTGCGCGGTGCGGGCGATGATCAGCGGGGAAGGGGGCCGGACGAGCTGATCCAGATGGGGCTCTATGGTAGCCGGTGGCACCGATCCGCTCCCGGACGCGGGAGAGGCTCCCCTGTCCCGCGCACGGGAGAGGGGGAAGGGGCCAGGGGTGAGGGCGTCCGGCGGGAAGGGGAAGCTTCCACCCGGAGGGCGTATCACTCCCGGCCCCTCTCCAAAGCTCCGGACGGCGGTCTGGTCGGCGGGCTACGAGCTCGGCACCGGCTCATCGAGGCGGATCCGGACCACGCCCAATCCCCGCTCCCGCGCTGCCCGCACCTGATCGGCGTTGGGGCGGCCGTCCGGGTCGAGCGAGACGCCGAAGAACCGGCCGACGCCGGGGTCGCCGGCCAGCATCGACGCCACCGCCTCGCTCAGCGCCGGCTCCTCCCTGAGCAGCTCGCTCCGGCCGCGGAGGGTCCGTCCCCGCAGCCGGAGCGTCACCGGCGCGCCGCCGGTCAGATTCCGCTGCCAGGGTCGCTCGGTCGCCAGCAGGAGCGTCCGTTCGTCGGTCTGGCTGTAGCCGACCGGGATCGTGATCGCCTTGCCGGAGCGACGGCCCGTGAACCCGAGCAGCAGCAGCCGCTTGCTGAGCGGAGCGTGGAGCGGCGAGCGGAGCAGCACAGCCGGGACGGTGTTGACGATCCGCATCAGCGATGACGGCGGCCGGCGGCGCTGGCGGACCGCCGGCCGGGCGGCGGCGGCGGGAGGGTCGGTCTCGGTCATCGGGCTACCTCTCGGCTCCGGCGGGGACCAGCGGCACGGCGGCGCCCGCCCACTCCTGCCGCTCGATCCACTCGGCCAGGGTGGTCAGGCGAACGGGGAGCTCGGCCACCAACGGCGAGGGATCGACCGCGTTCCGGCGGCCGTCGCCCCGCTCCGCGTCCCACCGGTAAAGCTTCGCGACTTCCGTGCCGGCCTCGTCGCCGATCGCCGCCTTGATCCCCGCCTCGAAGGCGTCGAGCGGGATCGGCTGGTAGCGCACCGGGCGGCCGAGGTGGGCGGCGAAGCGCGCGGCGACGTCGTCGCCAGTCAGGAGTTCCGGCCCGCCGAGATCGAAGACACCGGTCAGATCGGTCCGCTCCAGGGCGGCGCCGACGACCGCGGCGGCGTCGTCGGCGCTGACCCAGGCGACCGGTTCGGCGGCCGGGATCGGATAGGCGACGACCCCGCCGTCGACGATCCCCGGCGCCGTCCACGGCCCGAGCAAGTTGTCCATGTAGACGGTCGGGCGGAGGGCGAGGCTGGGGATGCCAGCGCCGAGGACCGTCTCGACGGCGTCGCGGTCGATCTCGAAGCCGGCGGCCTCGGTCGGCGCGGCGGGGTAGACGTTGTTCCCCTGGAAAACGAGCCGACCGACCCCCGCCGCCCGCGCCGCCGCGACCGCGTTCCGGACGTAGCCGGCGGCGACCGACCGGTCGTAGACGAGCGGCAAGTGGAGGAAGACGGCATCGACACCGGCGCTGGCCCGCTCCAGACTGGCCCGGTCCGCCAGATCACCGACCGCGACTTCGGCTCCTCGCCGGCGCCAGGGCGCGGCCTTGGCCTCGCTCCGCGCCAACACGCGCACCGCCCATCCCGCGTCCAGGAGGCGGCGGGCGACCGGCGTCCCCCGCACCCCCGACGCCCCGTAGACCAACACCCGCGTCCGTGCCCGTTCGCCGTCCATCTGCTCGCTCCTCGGTTCGCTCGTTCGACCGGCACCCGCCCCTGGCGATCCGGTGCCGGCGGCGCATCGCGCCCAGGAACAGACTCTAGCTGCTATGCTTCCCAATAGGAAGTACCCACAAGGGAATGACGTAGTCCGGTTTTTCATACTAAGGAGCGCGCGGCGATGGAGCGGGAGCACGGCTGCCCGGTGGAGACGACGCTGGCGGTGGTTGGAGGCAAGTGGAAGCCGCTGATCATCTTCCACCTGCTGCCGGGGACGCGCCGCTTCGGCGAGCTGCGGCGGCTGGTACCGGAGGTGACCCAGCAGATGCTGACGCTGCAACTGCGCGAATTGGAGCGGGACGGGATCGTCCACCGCGAGGTCTACGCCCAGGTGCCGCCGAAGGTCGAATACTCCCTGACCCCCGTCGGCCGCAGCCTGGAGCCGATCCTGGACCAGATGTGCGCGTGGGGAGTGCGCTACGCCGCCGACCGGCGGGCGACGGCCGCCGCAAGCGAGGCGCCGACCGATTCCGTCCCCCTGGCGGCGACGGCCTGATGCTGGTCCAGGACGGTTGCCCGTCCTTCGCGAAGCGGTCAGCCCCGCCGAAGGATCATCGGTTGAGCCAAGGGATCGCCCAGGGAGTCACCGCTGCGGGCACCCGCCCGCCAGTCGCGGTTGGTCCTACGCTAACGATTTTTGCGAGACTTAACAGAGACAGCACCCACGCCGGTCGGGATTGACGGATAATCTTGACCACGACCGCTTGGGGCCGTCGCCATACCACCCTTGAGGGAGCCGAGATGGAACGTCGTCGCCGTCCCACCGCCGCACTCGTCGCCCTGCTGGCCGTGCTCGCCCTCCTGGCCGGGCCGGTCAACGCCTGGTCGGCGCAGTCGACGCCGCTCGTGCCGCCGGCCGCCTGGGAGGACCACGACGTCCTCTTCTTCGCCGCCGACGGGATGCGCCCCGACCTGATGGAGCAGTACGCCGGCGAGGGGGCGATGCCCGCCTTCGCCGACCTGCTGGCGGGCGGCGTCCGCGGCGAGAACGGCCTGGTCCAGGGCTTCCCGCCGAACACCGGCGTCGGCTGGGCGACGCTGGCGACGGGAGCCTGGCCGGCCGAGCACGGTTCGATGAACAACACCTTCCACCGCCCCGGCTCCGACTTCGCCGCCGCCAGCAGCGGCTTCGAGCCCGGCATCCTCCAGGCGGACACCCTGGCCCAGTCCGCCGAGCGGGCCGGCAAGACGGTCGTCGCCGTCGAGTGGGTCGGCGCCCGCGGCTACGACCCCGCCCTCCAGGGGCCGGTCGTCGACTTCCGTTCCTTCTACTCGGAGCGGGGCGTCCTCGCCAACTACGACCTGCCGGGCCAACCGGCCGGGGCCGAGCGGATGGGGGTCGGCTACCAGCGGGTCGATCTGCGGCCGGCCGAAGGGTGGACCAACGTCCCCGAGTCGTACAGCCCGGCCCAGGAGCAGCGCCTCGAGCAGGCGAGCATCCCCTTCGCCGCCGAGACCAACCCCGACCGCGCCTACGACCTCTACCTCTACGATTCGACCGACGACGGTGCCACCAACTACGACGGCGTCCTCGTCGTCCCCGCCGCGGCGTCCGGCGCCGGCATTCAGGCAACCCCGGTCGACCGCGCCGCCGCCTACCCCGTCGCCGCCCCGGTCGCCGCCGCCGACAAGGACGGCGCCGCGGCCGTCGCCGACCTCGCCGCCGGGGAGTGGGCCGACGTCAAGGTCGAGCTGACCGGCGAGCTGTCGGGGCTGACGGCCGGCTTCTACCTGAAGGCGATCGAGCTCGCCCCCGACCTCTCCCGCTTCCGCCTCTACGCGACCTCGGTCGCCCGCGCCAACGCCACCTTCGCGGGGTGCGACTACGCCCCCAACTGCGCCGGCCCGATGGGCTTCGCCGAGACCCTCGCCGCCGACTTCCCGAGCCCGACCGCGGCCGACTTCGGCCCCCTCCAGGCCGGCCTGATCGACGAGCAGACCTACGTCGAGCAGGGGCTCAAGTGGGGCGACGCGCACCTCGCCTACCTCCGCTACATTGTCGAGGACCTGGGGATCGAGCCGGACCTCCTCCTCCTCGGCACCCCCGTCACCGACGAGTTCTCCCACCAGTTCCTCGGCCTCGTCTCCCCGACCGACCTCAACGGCGACCCCAACCCCTTCTACGACGACGCCGACGGCGACGGCACCGCCGACGGCCAAGTCGATGCCCGCGACGGCTACATCGAGAGCGCCTACGCGCTCGCCGACGAGACGCTCGCCCTCGGCCGCGAGCTGATGGGGAGCGACACCGCGGTCTTCGCCTCCTCCGACCACGGCTTCGCCCCCGCCTACTACGGCGTCAACGCCGGTCTCGCCCTCCAGCAGGCGGGGGTGACCGACGCCGAGCAGACCGACAACTGCCGCGTCCCGCCGCCGATCGAGCCGGGGTCGCCCGACACCGAGCCGCGGCGCGAGCCGGACGCGCCCCCGACCGGTCCCCGCGCCAAAGCCTGCTGGGCCGGCGGCACCGCCCAGATCTACCTGAACGTGGTCGACCGCGAACCGGCCGGCGTCGTCCCCGAGGAGGAGGTCGAGGCGGTCACCGACCAGATCGTCCAAGCCTTCCAGGGTTTGACCGACCCGGCCAACCCCGCCAAGCAGGTCGTCGAGGCGGTCTTCACCCGCGAGCAGTTGCGCGACGTCGGCGGCACCGACGCCCTCCACCCGAGCCGCAGCGGCGACGTCACCGTCGTCCTCCGGCCCCCCTACCAGTTCGACGCCGCCACCCCCGGCCAGCTCGTCGCCCCCTCCGGCTTCTTCGGCCAGCACGGCTACCTCCCCGACCTCGTCGCGCCCGAGGCGAACGTCAATCTCCACGCCACCTTCCTCGCCGGCGGCGCGGGCATCGTCGACGGCGGGGCGACCATCCCCGACGCGCGGGCGATCGACCTGGCGCCCACTGCCGCCTTCCTCCTCGGCGTCCCCGGTCCGGGGCAGGCCAGCGGGCGCATCCTCTACGACCTGATCGCCGGCGGCGACCGGCTGCGGGAGCTGACCATCCTCCACGTCAGCGACTTCCACGGCCAGCTCGTCCCCCTCTCGGCCCCGACCGACAGCTTCGAGGCGGAGGACGCCTCCGCCCCGAGCGCGGCGGTCGGCGGCGCCGCCTTCTTGAAGCCCTGGTTCGACCACTACCGAGGCGAGGCGCGCGACGCCGCGATCGTCGTCACCGCCGGCGACGCGGTCGGCGCCACGCCGCCGATCTCGGCCTTCTTCGGCGATCGCCCCACCGTCGAGCTGATGGGCGCAATGGGGTTCGACGCCGACGCTCTCGGCAATCACAACTTCGACGTCGGCTGGGAGTACATGTTCGGCACCCTGGCGCCGCTGGCCGACTTCCCCTACCTCTCGGCCAACCTCGTCCCGGCCGCGGGCGGAACGCCGGTCGCCGTGCCGCCGGCCACCCCCGGTGCGGGCACGCCGGTGGCGGGTGCGGCCGGTTTCGAGCCGTCGCTGACGATCGACCTCGGCGGCGTCAAGGTCGGCTTGGTCGGCTTCTCGAACCCGGACATCCCGGAGCTGACCCGGCCCGGCGCCCTCGGCCCATATCGGGTGGCGGACCCGGTGGCGGCGGTCAACGCCGAGGCGGAGCGGCTGCGGGGCGAGGGGGTCGCCGCCGTCGTTGCGATGGGACACATGGGGGCGACCGGCGGCACCCTGAGCGAGCCGACCGGGCCGCTGCTCGACGTCGCCGACCGCCTGCGCGGCGTCGACGTCGTGATCGGCGACCACACCGACGTCCAGGTCTTGGCCCTCCGCCCGAACGGCAACCTCGTGACCGAGAACCTGAGCAAGGGGGTGATGTTCACCCGAGTCCGGCTCGTCATCGACGCCGAGACGGGCGAGATCGTCTACAAGACCGCCGACCATCACCGGCCGTGGAACCTCGGCGTCGAACCGGACGAGACGATCCAGACCCGGCTCGACGCCCTGAGCGCCGAGTTGGCGCCGGTGCTGGGGACGGTGATCGGCAGCTCGGCGGTGGCGATCCCGCGGGCCGACGCCTGCGGCACCGACAACGGCCGCACCTGCGAGTCGCTAATCGGCGACGTGATCACCGACGCGATGCGCCTGACCTACGGCACCGACTTCGCCCTCACCAACTCGGGCGGCATCCGCGCCGACCTGACCTGCGGCCCGGAGGGGGGCGAGTTCTGCCCCGAGGGCGCCGAGCCGAACGCGATCTCGCGGGGCACGGTCCTGACCGTCCTCCCCTTCGGCAACGTCTCCGCCACGTTGGAGGTGACGGGGGCCGAGCTGAAGGCGATGCTGGAGATCGGCGTCGCCGCGATGCCGGAGCCGGACGGCGGTTTCCCTCAGGTCTCCGGCCTCTGCTTCACCTACGACATCGCCGCCGAGCCGGGCGACCGGGTCACCGGGGCCGTCCGCCAGGCCGAGGACGGAGGCTGCACCGGCGAGGCGATCGACTTCTCGGAAGGAGCGACCTACACGCTGACGACCAACGACTTCACTGCCGCCGGCGGCGACGGCTACCCCGACGTCTCGGGCCGGGCCACCACCCGCGACCCGCTCGACCAGGACGTCGCCGACTACGTCGCCGGCAACGACACCTTCGCCGCCCCCGCCGCCCCACTCGATCCGACGATCGAGGGCCGCATCGTCTGCGAGGGGGAGGGCTGCCCGACGTTGGCGCCGTAGTGCCGCCCGGTCGGGGGGGGGGCGCGCCGGCCGCCGGGGCCCGCGCCGGGGGCCGGGCCGGGGCGGGGGCGCGAGGCGAGGGCGGAGATGGGGC
>JBBSNJ010000006.1:0-16171 GCA_038232775.1 Thermomicrobiales bacterium | reverse complement strand
GATGGATTGGCTCTTCGCCGACGCTCCCCGGATGCGGGCGGCGGTCGCCGGTCTCCGCCTCTACCAGCGGACCGGCCTCGCCGCCCTCGCCCGCCGCGCCGGCATCCTCACCGCCCTCCGGATGGACGAGCTGGAGGCGATGATGCCCCGCGTCGCCCGCCGCGCCCTCCTGCCCGGCCGCGAGCGGTGGTCCGCCACTCCGGCCGGCACCGAGGCCCCGACGCGCCGCGCCCGCCTCTTCAACGGCTGCATCATGGGCACCGTCTACGCCGACACCAACCGCGCCGCCGCCCGCGTCCTCGCCCACAACGGCCGCGACGTCGACCTCCCTCCCGCCCAGCAGTGCTGCGGCGCCCTCCAGGTCCACGCCGGGATGATGGAGGAAGCCCGCGCCCTCGCCCGCCAGAACATCGACGCCTTCGAGGCCTCCGGCGACGACCCGATCGTCGTCACCGCCGCCGGCTGCGGCGCCAACCTCAAGGAGTACGGCTTCCTCCTCAAGGACGACCCCGCCTACGCCGACCGCGCCGCCCGCTTCAGCGCCCGCGTCCGCGACGTGACCGAGCTGCTGGCCGAGGGCGAGTTCGCCCCGCCGCCGCGCGCCGTCCGCCGCACGGTCACCTACCAGGAGCCGTGCCACCTCGCCCACGCCCAGCGGATCACCGCCCAGCCCCGCCAGCTCCTCAACGCCGTCCGCGGTCTCGAGCTGGTCGAGATGCGGGAGTCCTCCCTCTGCTGCGGCAGCGCCGGCATCTACAACCTGATCCGGAAGGAGATGGCCGAGGACCTCGGCGACCGCAAGGTCCGCCACGTGATGGAGACGCCGGCGACGGAGGTGGTCACCGCCAACCCCGGCTGCGCGATGCAGCTCCGCGCTTCCCTCCGCCGCAACGGCTCGACCGCCCGCGTCCGCCACGTCGTCGACGTCCTCGACGAAGCCTACGGCGGTGCCCGGGCCAAGCCAGCGGAACACCTCCCCGTCGCCGCTCACGATTGATCGCCGTCACGGAAGGTAGGGGGGCTGCTTGCCGCGCCCGTCGCCCGACGCCCGACGCCCGTCGCCCGACCCCCGACACCCGATACCCGACACCCGACACCGTAATTCTTTGAGGCAGAGAGGGGACAACGCTTCGACACGACGTTCTCGTCTTGAACCAGCCACCCACCTGATTCGACGCGTCGGCCTCGAACGAGGCGTCGAGAGGGGCGTTGCCTCTCCCACGCAACCACGGCCGCCGCCCTACGCCGGCGCGCTCGCCGCCCCGACCATCCCCTCGAACCGGTCGATCTCCCCCCGAATCACGTCCAGGCTGGAGCACCAGAACGCGGGCTGCCGCAGGTCGATCCCCCACCGGGCCGCCAGGTCGGCGGCGTCCGTCCGGCCGGTACTTGCCAGCAGGGCGTCGTAGCCGCCGCCGAAGCCGGCGGCATCCTCCCGGTAGCGGGCGTAGAGCCCGAGCCCGAACAAGAGACCGAACAGATAGGGAAAGTTGTAGTAGGAGCGGGTCGGGCTGTAGTAGTGCCCCTTGACCGCCCACATGTAGGGGTGCGGCCGCTCAGGGTCGAGGCCGTCGCCGTAGGTTCCCCGCTGGGCGGCGAGCATCAGCTCGTTGAGCTCGGCGATCGCGAGTTCCCGTTCCTGGCGGGCGGCGAAGACGGACCGCTCGAAGTCGAAGCGGCTGATGATGTCGACGACCACCTGACACGATCCTTGCAGCGACTGCTCGAGGATGAAGAGCCGCTCGGCGTCGCCGGCGCGGGCCAGCGCGGCCTCCTTGACGACCGTCTCGCAGAAGGTGCTGGCCGTCTCCGCCAGCGTCATCGGCGTCTCGCGTTGGAGCGGGGGCAACCCGGTCTCGTTCAGGTTGTGGTAGGCGTGGCCCAGTTCGTGGGCCAGGGTCGAGACGCCGTCGTAGGAGGGCGCGTAATTGGCCAAGATCCGCGACTCGCCGTCCCCCACCCGCAGGCAGTAGGCACCCCCCTGCTTGTTCGCCCGCGGCCCGGCGTCGATCCAGCGCTCGGCGAACGCCCGCTCGGCCAACCCCCGCAGTCGGTCGGAATACCCCCCGAACTGATCGAGCAGGAACGCGCGGGCTTCCTCCCACAACCAGGAGCGCGACGCCTCGCCGACCGGCGCGAAGAGGTCGAACCAGGCCAGCGCCGGCACGCCGAGCGCCGCCGCCTTCGCTCGCAGATACCGGCGAAAGTCGGGGAACGCTTCCCGCGCCGCCCCCAGCAGGGCGTCGAGCGTCGCGCGATCGATGTGGTTGACGACGAGCGCCTCGTCCAGCGGCTCGGCCCAGCCGCGCCGCCCGCTCAGGATGTTGACCTGGCCCTTGATCCCGTTCAGCGCCGCCGCCAGCGGCAGCGCCGCCGCCTCCCAGGCCGCGATCTCCGCCTCGTAGGCCCGGCGCCGGACCTCTCGATCCTGGCGCAGCGCCAGGTTGCGGACCTCGCTCATCGGCAGCGCCCGCCGCTCGCCGTCGATCTCCATCGGGACGATGATCTGCGAGGTCAGGTTGTCGTGCAGCTTGGCCCAGGCCGTCCCGCCGGGGAGTCCCAACTCCGCCGCCAGCGCTTCTTCCGCTGGCGGCATCAGATGGGTCGCCCGGCGCTTCGCCTGCCGCAGCGGGAACCCATACTCCCGCATCTTCGGCGAGGCGTCGAGGAGGGCCTCGACGTCGAGGCCGCCGATCCAGGCGGTGAACCGGTTCCCGAGCTGGTCGAGCGTCACCCGGTGGCGTCGCAATTCGCTCTCGCTCGCCTGAGCGGCGGCGTCCCTCGAGTCTACCGTCACCCGGCCATAGAGGAACGCGCCCAGGCGCTCGACCGCCTCCAGCGTCGCCTCGTACTCCCCCACCACCCGCTCGACCGTCTCCGCCGGCGGGTCGGTCGTCGCGCCGGCCGCGGCCGCGCCGACCGCCGCACCGTCGAAGCGTTGCGCCAAACGCCCGATCATCGCCACCGTCGCGGCGAACTCCATCTCGAAGGCCGGGGTGTCGAGTTCCGGACAGAGTGAGCCCAATTCCCACCGCGGCAGATCGGCCGCCAGCGCGGTGTCGGTGCTGGCCGCTCGGCTCGGGGACATCGTCACGAGGCATCCTCCTTGGTCCATCGCCGCCGAGCGGCCTTCCCCCAGCGCTTCGACCCGGCCGATCAGCCATCACCCTGGGACCAGAAACGACCCGATCGCGGGCTCTTCCTCCCGCGCCTCAGTCCAGGGCCACGGCTCCTCCCGTTGATGTCTAAAGAGCTGTCGACGTCACTATCGGTAGGGGCGACGCCTGCCTCGCCCGTCGGCCGAAGGCCGACAACCGATACCACAGCTCCTCGAGGCAGCGGGGAGACGACGCTTCTGCACAACGATCGAGTGATGGGTCACGGCTGAACCGCTATCTTCTTCAGCTCCGTTCGGGGCGACGCAGGCGTCGCCCCTACCAGCGGAACATCTTTGACGAACCCCTAGGTGAAGACGTACCAAAGGATCGCCCCCACCAGCACGAGGACTGCGGCCATGCCCCAGATCGCGACGATCGACGTGCCCGCGTCCTTCGGTTCCGGATCCGTTGACTGGTCCCCCCGCGTCATCGAAGGCGTTCCCTCCCGCTTGCTCCCTGATCGTCATCCGATTCCCGTCCCCGCTTGCAGGGGCGATGCCAGTGCGTTCCCCGGCTGTGACTCGTGCCACCCCTCGGGAAGACGGTCGCCACCTACCGGTTCCGCTCCCCGCGGACGAACAGCGCCGTCCCCACCACCAGGAAGACGACGAACATCCCCCCGCCGACGAGGAGGTTGAACGGCACCGGCGCCAGCACTACGCGCCTCACTGCCCGCCCGCGCACCGGTCGTTCGCTGACCCCACAATCCAGGAGTAGAATGAGACGCCGGACCGTGGTTCCCGGTCAGGTCCAGGTCGAGAATGAGGCGACAGATGAGCACGACAGTTGAACGCGGCCGGATCGTTCGATCATCGAGCGACGGCAGTCTGATCATTCCCGCGGAACTGCGGCGGGAGCTCGGCATCGGCGAGAACACGCTCCTGACGGTCAGGCTGGTCGACGGGGAGTTGCGCGTCAAGCCGGTCCCTGAGGAGGAACTGCGCCAAGGCTCCCCTTGGCTTCGCGAACTCTATGACCACTTCGCCCCGGTCCGGCAGGAGGCGATCGAGGAGGGTTTCACCGAGCAGCAGATCAACGACTGGATCGACGAGGCGATAGCGGGGTACCGGCGGGATCAGGGTGATTAGCGCCGTCTTCGACGCCGTCGTCTTCGTCCGCGCCCTGCTCAACCCCGGCGGTCAATGGGCACAGCTCGTCTTCGAGCGCGCCGGCGAGTACCGGCTGGTCGTCTCCCCACCCATCGTCGCCGAGATCGTCGGCGTTCTCGCGCGGCCCGAGCTCAGCCGCCGCTTCTCGGCTCTCCTCGGGCGCGATGCCGCCGCGGTCCGTCAACTCCTCGCCGAGGCGGACTCCGTTCCGCTGCAGGAAGACACCGTCCCCCAAATCTCCCGCGATCGGAAGGACGACAAATACCCAGCGACGGCCGCGATTGCTGCCGCCGACTACCTCGTCACCGAAGACCTGGACCTCCTCATTCTTCGCGCCTACGACGGCGTCCAGATCGTCGACGCCGACGCCTTCCTCCGCCTCCTCGACGTCCTCGCCCCCGCCTAACCCGCCCTACCGGTTCCGCTCCCCGCGGACGAACAGCGCCGTCCCCACCACCAGGAAGACGACGAACATCCCCCCGCCGACGAGGAGGTTGAACGGCACCGGCGCCAGCACCACCCGCCCCGCCGCCGGCGTCCCCGCGTAGTAGACCCCCCGCACCAGATCGACCCCGTACCGCAGCGGCGAGAGCCGCGACAGGATCTCCAGATACCACGGCAACACGTTGACCGGGGCGAACACCCCGGCCAGGAAGAACTGCGGCAGGAAGACGAACGGGAAGAGCTGCTGCGCCGCCCGCTGGCTCCCCAGCCGCGAGAGCACGATCACCCCGAACGCCCCCCCGAGCAGGCAGACCGCGATGCACGCCGGGATCAGCCCCGCCAGTTGGTTGAGCGAGAGCGAGACCCCCACCGGCGCCGCCAGCGCCAGCAGCCCCACCCCCTGCACCAGCGCCACCAGCGACTCGCCGGCGATCTTGCCGAAGACGATCGCGTAGCGCGAGATCGGGGCGACGAAGACCTCCTGGCTGAAGTCGTTGTCCCGGTCCTCGATCATCGAGATGATCCCCAGCGCCGACGACTGGAAGAGCGTCTGGGCCAGGATCCCGGTCAGCGTGAACGACAGGAAATCGAAGCCGGCCGCCTCTCCCAGGTTGTCGGCCAGGCTGCCGCCGAGGACGACCACGAAGACCACCGGGAAGATCAGCGAGGCGACGATCCGGACCGGATCGCGCGTGAACTTCAGGAAGTCGCGGTAGGCGATCGTCAGGACCGCGTCCGCCCGCCCGACCGTCACCGCGCCACCTCCTCGACGGTGCCCGGGCTCCCCTCCTCGGCCACGATCGACAGATACGCGTCCTCCAGACTCGGCGCGTGCGTCCGAAGCACCGTCAGCGGCGTCTCGATCCGCCGCAGCAGCCGGTGGGCGCTCTCGTCCCCGGCCCCGTCGAGGTCGATCCGGAAGCGGGGCGTCTCGGTGAACGGCACCCCGAGCGCCACCAGCTCCCGCCGCAGCCGCCCCCGGTCGGCCGCGTCGACCAGCAGGTAGGCCCGCAGCAGATCGTCCTTGAGGTCGTCCGGCCGCCCCTCGGCCGCGATCCGGCCGTCCTTGATGATGCAGATGCAATCGGCCTGCTCCGCCTCGTCGAGGTAGTGGGTCGTCAAGAAGACCGTCACCCCCTGCTCCCGCCGGGCCGTATCGAGGTAGGCCCAGAGCGCCCGCCGGCTGGCCGGGTCGAGCCCGACCGTCGGCTCGTCCAGAAAGAGGACCCGCGGCTCGTGGAGCAGGCTGCGCAGGATCTCGAGCTTGCGCCGCATCCCCCCCGAGAAGGTCTTGACCGCCTTCCCCATCTCCCGCTCGATCCCGAGCATCCCCGCCAGCTCGCCCACCTGCCGCCGGTAGGCGGCCGGCATCAGGCGGTAGGCCGGCCGGAACGGGTAGAGCCCGTAGAGCACGGCGTGGAAGCGGACGTTCTCCTCCGCCGACAGGTTCAGGTCGAGGCTCGGCCGCTGGAAGATGATCCCCACCTCCCGCCGCACCGCCGCCGCCTCGGTCGCCAGATCGTGCCCCGCGATCGTCACGCGGCCGCTCGTCGGCGCCAGCGTCGTCGTCAGGATCGAGATCGTCGTCGTCTTCCCCGCCCCGTTCGGCCCGAGCAGGGCGAACAGATCGCCCCCCGCCCCGTCGAACGACACCCCGTCGACCGCGTTCGCCGCCGCCCCCTTGTACCGCTTCACCAGGTCCCGGACCACGATCACCGCCGCCAACCCGCGCCCCCCACCCGCCCATCGGAAACGCCACCGCCCATCCCGACCACATCGCCGTCGCCAGCATGATCCTCCGCCCGCCCGCCCGTCAAAGCGCCGGCCCTGGAACGATGGATGCATGCCCGATCGAGCAACGCCCCCCCGGCGAGTCGATGACCGCTGGCCGCAACTCCGGCGACCAAGCCGCCGCGGGTCCCGCCGTGGTCGGCGGCGGCGCCGTGGTCCAAGTCCATGGTGGCATGACCCGATCGGAGAGCGGCCGAGCCGGCGAGTGGGCGTTGGCGGCCGCTCCGGCACCGACCCAGTCGAGAGCGCCGAGAGAATCGGCCCGCCGCGACGCCCCCAGCAGAGCCAATTCCATCTCCCTCGCCGGCCGCGAGCCTCGCCTCCGCCCTAGCCGGCTTCAGCCGGGTTCGCCGCCGCGGCTCGGGGATTGATCCCCGAGCGGTCCGGGCGACCGACGGTCCCGCCCCACCCGATCGCGAACGAAAAGGCCATGGCGCCCCCGGCCCTCCCCCTCGACGCCCGCTCCCCGGCTGCGCTAGGCTCAGCCCATCGCCCCGCCAACCCCGCGACCGCCGTCGCCCCACCTTGGACATCCCCCGTGCCCGTCGCGCCGCCCCGCCGCCGATGACCACCACCACCCTGCCCGAGCACCGCGTCACCGGCGCGACCGCCGCCCGGCGCCGTGCCCTCCCCTACCGCGGCCAGATCTGGCTCCTCCTTACTCCCTACCTGCTCGGCCTCGTCCTGCTCGTCTTCCTCCCCGCCCTCCTCGGGCTCCCCCTCGCCTTCACCGACTACAACGCGCTCCAACCGCCGGTCTTCGTCGGCCTCGCCAACTTCGTCGAACTGGTGGGCGATCCGATCTTCTGGAAGGCCGTCTTCAACTCGGGCTTCTACGTCGCCCTCGCCGTCCCACTCCGCCTCCTCGGCGCCCTCGGGCTCGCCCTCCTCCTCGTCCGCCCCTTCCGCGGCGCCGGCGCCTACCGCACCGCCTTCTACGTCCCCAACGTCGTGCCCGACATCGCCTGGGCCCTCCTCTGGCTCTGGCTCCTCAACCCCGCCTACGGCCCGGTCAACCAGCTCCTCGCCCTGGTCGGCCTCCCCGGCCCGGCCTGGATGGTCGACGAGTACGGCGCCCGCTTCGCCGTCGTCCTGATGATGGTCTGGCAGATCGGCGAAGGGTTCGTCGCCTGCCTCGCCGCCCTCGGCGACATCCCCGGCGAGGTCCTCGAGCAGTCGGCCGTCGACGGCGGCGGGACGGCGACCACCCTCGGCCGCGTCGTCCTCCCCCTCCTCGCCCCGGTCCTCCTGATCCTCCTCTTCCGCGACACGATCTTCAGCCTGCAAGCCACCTTCGTCCCGGCCCTCATCCTCGGCGACGGCGGCGGCCCCAACTACGCCACCACCTTCCTCCCGATGTACATCTACACCACCGCCTTCGAGTACCTCCGCCTCGGCTACGCCGCCGCCATCACCTGGGTCATGTACCTCCTGACCGCCCTCCTCCTCCTCGCCCAATACCGCGTCGCCCTCCGCTGGCGCCTGGGGTTCCGCGATGCCGAGTAGCCGCGCCCGACCGACACCCGGCAGCGCGCTCGTCCACTGGCTGCGGCGCGGCCCCGGCTGGCGCCACCTCCTCGCCCTGCCGCTCGTCGCCCTCTTCCTGGTGCCGCTCGCCCTCCTCGTCACGACCTCCCTCCGCCAGACCGGCGTCCCCCTCTCCCGCCAGCTCGAGTGGTGGCCGGCCGACCCCGCCTGGGGCAACTACGCCGCCGTCTTCGGGCTGCTCGATCTCCGCCGCTACGCCGCGAACTCGACCCTCGTCGCCGCCGCCGCCGTCCCCCTGACCGTCGTCGCCGCCTCCTGGGCCGGCTTCGCCCTCGCCCAACTCCCCCCGCGCTGGCGCCTGGGCCTGACCGCCCTCTCCCTGGCCGCGCTGATGGTCCCCCTCTCGGCCGTCTGGCTGACCCGCTTCCTCCTCTTCAAGGAAGCGGGGCTGATCGACTCCCGGCTCGCCCTCGTCCTCCCCGCCTTCGGCGGCACCTCGCCGTTCTACGTCCTCCTCTTTCTGTGGACGTTCCTCCGCATCCCGAGCGAGCTGTTCGAGGCCGGCCGGCTCGACGGCGCCGGCGCCTTCCGCGTCTGGCGCGACCTCGCCCTCCCCCTCGCCCGGCCGACGGCCGTCGCCGTCGCCATGCTCTCGTTCGTCGCCTACTGGGGCAACTTCATCGACCCCCTCCTCTACCTCCGCTCGCCGGAGAAGATGACCCTCCCCTACGCCCTCCAGACCCTCCAGCAGCTCGACCCCTCCAACTGGCCGCTCCTGATGGCCGCCGCCGCCCTCGTCACTGCCCCGGCCGTGCTCGTCTTCCTCGTCGCCCAGCGGGCCTTCCTGCAGCAGTTCCGCGGTCGCGGTTCCCTCGGCCGCTGACAGCCGGCCCCTCGGTGCCGTACCCTCTGCCTCGTCCGCCCGCCCCTGCCTCGGCCCAGCGCCGCACGACGGAGAATGCCCGATGCCACCCCTTCGCCGCCCCGCCGCCGCGCCGCCGCCCCTCGTCGGGGTGCTGCTCCTCGCCCTGCTCCTGTCCGGCCTCGGCGGCGGCGCCCAGCAGACGATCGCCCGCCAAGCCGAGCCCACCGGGACGGTCAGCTTCGCCTTCTGGGGCGACCCCGCCGAACTCCGCGCCTACGAGGGGGTCGTCGCCGCCTACGAGGCGACCCAACCCGGCGTCGACGTCCAGATCAACCACGTCCCCAGCGCCGACGACTTCTACGCCCGCCTCGCCACCACCTTCGCCGCCGGCGACCCGCCCGACGTCTTCCTGATCAACTACCGCCGCTACGGCCAGTGGGCGACCCGCGGCGCCCTCGAGCCGCTCGGTCCCCGCCTGGCCGCGAGCCCGATCCTGGACGAAGCCGACTACTATCCGCAGCCGCTCGACGCCTTCCGCCTCGACGGCGAGTTGGTCTGCGTCCCCCAGAACATCTCCAGCCTCGTCGTCTACTACAACCGCTCCCTGTTCGACGCCGCCGGCGTCCCCTACCCCACCGCCGGCTGGACCTGGGACCAGTTCCTCGCCGCCGCCAAGGCCCTGACCAAGGACGTCGACGGCGACGGCATCACCGACCAGCACGGCCTCGGCGTCGAGAACAGCCTGATCCGCTTCACCCCCTTCATCTGGCAGGCCGGCGGCGAGTTGGTCGACGACTATGACCGGCCGACCCGCCTCACCATCGACACCCCCGAGGCCCGCGCCGGCATCCAGTTCTTCCTCGATCTCAACCTCGTCCACCAGGTCGTCCCGACCGAAGCCGAGGTGCTGGCGGTGAACGACGAGGACCGCTTCGCCAACGGCACGACGGCGATGCTCCTCCAGAGCCGCCGCGCCGTCCCCTCCCTGCGCGAGATCCAGGGTTTCACCTGGGACGTCGCCCCCCTCCCGGTCGGTCCCGCCGGCCCCGCCGGCATCCTCCACTCCGACGCCTATTGCCTGAGCGCCGCCTCCGAGAACAAGGATGCGGCCTGGTCCTTCATCGAGTTCGCCAACGGTCCCCTCGGCCAGCCGATCGCCGCCGAGACGGGACGGACCGTCCCCTCCCTCGCCGCCGTCGCCGAGTCGCCCGCTTTCCTCGGCCCCCGCGGCGGCGTCGCCACCGGCACCGACCTCGACCGCTTCGCGCCCCCGGCCAGCAGCCGCGTCTACCTCGACACGATCCCCGCGATCCGCCGCGTCCCCTCGATCTCGACCTGGCCCGAAGTCGAAGACATCTTCAACAACACCCTCGGCCGCGCCTTCTACGGCGAGGTTCCGGTCGACGAGGCGATCGCCCTCGCCCAGGCCCGCGCCGAAGACGCCTTCCGCCGCGCCGCCGCCGAACGCGGCGACTGACCGCCGCTCGCTGCCCCCACCGCGGCCTTCGCTCCGCTGGCCGGTACCTCGCCGCCGCCCCTCCCCGGCCAGGTTGACCGCGGCCTTCATACGGAATCCGGGTGAACACTTCACCTTCCCGCTGCGGCGGTTGGCCCTCACCCCCGGCCCCCGTCCCCCGGGGCCGTGCGCGGGACAGGGGCAAGGGGGAGCGTGGTCGCGGAGCGCCGGGGCAACCCCGACGATTCACCCGGACTCCGGATCAGGAGGGGTGAAGCGGGGCCGGCCGGGCGGGTTGCTGGGGGAGGATGGACTCCACCGGCAAACCCGCGAGCCACACTCCGGCTCGGATCAAGAGCCGACCAGATCGCTGCCGCGCCCCGGCGAACCAACCGCCGCGGGCTACCACTCCCCCCATCCTCCAGCCCGTGGCGTCGATCTCGGCCAACGCCCGCCGTTGCTCGGCGAGGCGCACCCGGGCGACGAGCTCGGTCTCCTGCGGCAGGGTCATGGGGCTCCTCCATCCGGATCAACGTCGGCTCCCATCCTACCGCCGATTTATCTCGATATCAAGATTCTTGAAGTCCAGCTATGTTCATGGCGGGCGCGGTACCATGACGCGATGGAGCACGACGCGATCGACGACATGCTGGAGCAATGGAGCCGCGAATGGCCCGAGCTCGACCGCTCGGCGGCCGCGATCGTCAACCGCATCGACCGCATCTCCGACGCCTTCGATCGCCGCTTCAAGGCCACGCTCGGGTTCCAAGGCCTCGGCTACTCCGCCTTCAAACTCCTGACCACCCTCCGCCGCTCCGGCCCGCCGTACCGGCTGACCCCGACCGCTCTCTCCCAGACCCTGCTCGTCGCCTCCGGCACGTTGACCAATCAGATCGACCAGTTGGAGAAGGCGGGGCTCGCCGCCCGCTCTCCCGACCCTACCGACCGGCGGGGCGTCCTCGTCGGCCTGACCGACGAGGGGCGCCGCCGGATCGACGCGGCGCTGATCGCCCACGCCCGCGACGAGCGGGCCGCCTTGGCCGCGCTCCCGGAGGGCGATCAGGCGGTCCTCCGCCGAATCCTGCGCACCCTGCTCGTCTCGCTCGAAGAGGTCGCGGCCGAATCTGATCGCCCCCCGCCCCGAAAACGGCCGAAGTCTTGACAAACCTGCGTAGCACCCGCTAAGGTCGTAGCCTATTCGTGAAAGGGGTCACAAGCCCCCGCCCGCCACCGACGAGGACGACCCGCCGATGCCCCCGGCCGCCTCTCCCGCGCCGACACCCCGCCTCCGTACCGACCGAACGGGCGCCCCCCGTTCGACGCTCTAGCCCGCGCGCCCGACGAGCGCGCCCGGTCGGATCGGTTCCCGCTCGTGTCCTGGAGAGCCCGGTGCAGACCCCGCAAGCCCCCGCCAACGCCGAATACTCCCCCCGCAAGGTCGCGCTCGCCTACTCCGGCGGTCTCGACACCTCCTGCATCATCCCCTGGCTCAAGGAGCGCTACGGCTGCGAGGTCGTCGCCGTCGCCGTCGACGTCGACGTCGGCCAGCCGGACGACCTCTCGGGGGTCGAAGCCAAGGCGCTCGCCAGCGGTGCCGTGACGGCCCATGTCGTCGACGCCCGCGACGAGTTCGTCGCCGACTACGCCTTCCCCACCCTCCGCGCCGGCGCCGTCTACGAGCGCAAGGACCTGCTCGGGACGTCGATGGCCCGCCCCGTCATCGCCAAGCACCAGGTCGAGCTGGCCCAGCTCGAAGGCTGCGACGCCCTCGCCCACGGCTGCACCGGCAAGGGCAACGACCAAGTCGGCTTCGAGCGGACCTACCAGGCGCTCGCCCCCGATCTGGCCGTGATCGCCCCCTGGCGGATGTGGGACATCCGCTCCCGCGAGGACGCCATCGCCTACGCCGAGTCGCGCGGCGTCCCCGTCACCGCCACCAAAGCCAAGATCTACTCGATCGACGGCAATCTTCGGCACCTCTCGCACGAGGGGGGGGTGCTCGAAGACTCCTGGCAGGAGCCGCCGGCCGACGCCCACGACCTGACCGTCCCGCCGGAGGACGCCCCCGACGCGCCCGCCTACGTCACCCTCGCCTTCGAGCAGGGCGGCCCGGTCGCCATCGACGACCGCCGGCTCGGCCCGGTCGCCTTGCTCGAAGAGCTGAACGCCCTCGGCGCCCGCCACGGCGTCGGCCGGATCAACCTGCTCGAGAACCGGCTGGTCGGGATGAAGAGCCGAGGCGTCTACGAGACGCCGGGCGGCACCATCCTGGCGACCGCCCACCGCGAGCTGGAACACTTGACGCTCGACAAGGCGACGATGCGGCTCAAAGATCGCCTCGCCCTCGACTACGCCGACCTGGTCTACAATGGCCAGTGGTTCTCGCCGCTGCGGCAGGCGCTCGACGCCTTCGTGGCCAAGACGCAGGAGCCCGTCACGGGGGAGGTCCGGCTCAAGCTCTCCAAAGGGAGCTGCCAGGCGGTCGGCAGCCGCTCCCCGTTCGGCCTCTACCAGGAAGACCTCGCGACCTTCGGCGCCGACGACGTCTACCGCCAGGCGGACGCCGAAGGCTTCATCCGCCTCTACGGCCTCGGTCAGAAGGTGGCGGCGGCGCGCGACCGGCGCATGCACGGCGCGGAGAGAGAGTTGGAGGTAGCGCGATGACGGCGCCCACGAGCGAGCGGAGCCGGGAGGCACCCTCCCGCTCTCCGCTCGGGCGGCCCGCGCGTCGGTCCCGTCCGACGCGCTGACGGCCGCCCACCCGCGGATCGATCAGCGCTTTGCCGCTGCAACCGAGTCGTTGAGATCGATCACGAAACGCCCGCGTGGACGGGGAAGAGTACGGCGGCGGAACGCCCACGCGACCTGGGACCGGTGCGAGCCCAGGATCGGCGGAACGCCCCGGAACGCGCCCCCGAGCGGCCGGCCGAAGAAAGCCCGCGCTGGATTCCCCCAGCCGGGCAAGTAGGACCGGGTGGGTGGCCCCCACGCCAGCAACAGCCGAGAGCGGCCTGGGTCGCGGGCGAGCCCCGTCCCCAGTGCAAGGAGGGTGGTACCGCGGGAGCAGACGCCTCTCGTCCCTTCGGTCCGGTCCGGGTCCTCCGACCCGCCGGCACCGAGCGTCGCCGCGACGACGGAGACCGAAGGGAGTCGATCATGCACGAGGCGTCCGCATCCCCCGCCATCGCCCCGGCCCTGCCCATCCCGTACCCCCAGCCGGACCTGAAGCCGCTCGCGCCCGCCGATGGCCTCGCCGGGGGAGCGCCGGCGCGCACCCTCTCGCTCGGCGGACCGCTGGCGGCCAAGCCCCGCACCTTCACCCTCAGCGCCCGCCTCCGCGGCCGCAGCGTGCTGACCGACACCGACCTGACGCCGGACGAGATCGGCGAGGTGCTCGAGACCGCCGCCCGCCTCAAGGCGCTGCGCCGGGCCGGCGAGCCCCACCCCTACTTGGCCGGCAAGACCCTCGGTCTGATCTTCCAGCACCCGAGCACCCGCACCCGCGTCGCCTTCGAAGCCGGCATGGCCCAACTCGGCGGCCAGGCCCTCTTCCTCGGCGTCCACGACCTCCAGGTCAAGCGGGGCGAGACGATCGCCGACACCGCCCAGGTCCTCAGCCGCTACGTCGACGGCATCGTCGCCCGCGTCGGCGCCCACGCCGACATCGAGGAGCTGGCGACCAACGCCGCCGTCCCCGTCCACAACGGCCTGACCGACAAGTCGCACCCGATGCAGGCCCTCAGCGATCTGCTTACCCTCCAGGAGCGCTTCGGCGCCCTGGCCGGGCTCAGACTCGCGTTCCTCGGCGACGGCAACAACGTCTGCCACTCCCTCCTCCTGACCGGGGCGGCGATGGGGCTCCAGGTCGTCGTCGCCGCGCCCGCCGGCCACCAGCCCTCCCCCGACGTCGTCGCCCAGGCGGGCTGGCTGGCCGCCGGCAGCGGCGGCGCCGTCGCCGTCACCGCCGACCCGCTGGAGGCCGCCGCCGGCGCCGACGCCGTCTACACCGACGTCCACGTCAGCATGGGCCACAAGGACGGCGCCGCCCGCGCCGTCGCCCTCGCCCCCTACAAGGTCACGCCCGACATCATGGCCGCCGCCAAGCCGGGCGCCGTCTTCATGCACTGCCTGCCGATGCACCGCGACGAAGAGGTCGCCGCCGCGGTCGCCGACGGCCCCCAATCGATCATCTTCGACCAGGCCGAGAACCGGCTCCACCTCCACAAGGCGATCCTCCTCCACACCCTCTGCTCCCCAGAGCGCGGCGCATGAGGCACCAAGCACTTGCCAACTGCCAACTGGCACCTGGCAACTCCCCTCTGCCGTCCGTCGACCCAGGGATTTGGTAGCGTGAGCTCGGCTCTTCAGCTCCGGGCATCGGAGACGACCGCGTCGTCAGCAAGGGAACCCGCCGTGGCCGAGCCACAGCTCGTGGAACCAATCGACCCGATCATCGCCGGCACGGCGCCGGCCGATGGTGCCGCCACCGCGCTCGACGGACGGCTGCGCGGTCGCCACGTCCTGTCCGACCTCGACCTCGACCGCGCCGACCTCGACCGCCTGCTCGACACCGCCTCCTGGCTGAAGGGGCTCCGCCTGCGGCGCGAGCCGCACCCCTACCTGGCCGGCAAGACGCTCGGGCTGATCTTCCAGCACCCGAGCACCCGCACCCGCAACGCCTTCCAGGCCGGGATGGAGCAGCTCGGCGGCCACGCCACCTTCCTCGGCACCAACGACCTCCAACTCACCCGCGGCGAGACCCTGGCCGACACCGCGGCGATCATGAGCCGCTACGTCGACGGCATCGCCGCGCGCTTCGCGGCCCACGCCGATCTCGTCGCCTTCGCCGCCGGCGCCGGCGTCCCCGTCTTCAACGCGCTGACCGAACGCGCCCACCCGCTCGAAGCCCTGAGCGACCTGCTCACCCTGCGCGAGCGGTTCGGCCGGCTCGACGGGCTCAACCTCGCCTACCTCGGCGACGGCAACAACGTCTGCCACTCCCTCCTGCTCAGCGCCGCCCTCGCCGGCGTCAACGTCGCGGTCGCCACCCCACCGGGGCACCTCCCCGACCCCGACGTGGTCGCCGCCGCCCGCGAGCGCGCCTCCGCCAGCGGCGCCGCGATCGCCCTCACCGACGATCCCCTGGCTGCCGCCGCCGGCGCCGACGCCGTCTACACCGACGTCCACGAGAGCATGGGGCAGCCCGACGACCCGACGAAAACGACCGCCCTGACGCCCTTCCGCGTCACCGAAACCACGATGGCCGCCGCCAAACCCGGAGCCGTCTTCATGCACTGCCTACCGATGCACCGCGGCGAGGAGGTCGCCGCCGCGGTCGCCGACGGTCCCCAATCGATCGTCTTCGACCAGGCGGAGCACCGGCTCCACCTCCACAAAGCCTTGCTCCTGCTCGCCCTCGGGTGAGGGGAGCGCCACCGGCCGTCTCCGATCAGCCTTCGGGCGGGACGCGGGTCCCGCCCGTCCAGCGGGCGACCAAGCCCACTACCAAGGAGGACCCCACGATGTCCGCACCGTCGACGACCACCGCCGCCTGCCCCGAGTGCGCGGCCGAGATCGAGCTCTCGAACGTCGAGCAGGGCGAGATCGTCCCCTGCCCGGACTGCGGCGCCGACCTCGAAGTCCTCACCGCCGCCCCCGTCACCCTCGGCCTCGCCCCCGAAGAAGGCGAAGACTGGGGCGAATAGGCGACAGTTGCCGGTTGCCAGTTAGCGGTTGCTGATCTCGGTGCTGCGTACGCGGTCGGACGCCGAAAGACCGGGACGCGCACACGCGAGACGGCACCGAGAACTGGCAACTGCCAACCGACAACTGGCAACTGGCAACTGGCAACTGGCAACTG
>JBBSNJ010000005.1:0-16927 GCA_038232775.1 Thermomicrobiales bacterium | reverse complement strand
CGACGCCCTCATCCCCGGCCTCCTGGTCCCGGTGCCGAGCGCGGGAGAGGGCAGGGGGCCGTTGTTGTGGAAGCGGATGGCTTCACCCGGATTCCGGGTGAAGCCTTCCGCTTCCCAAAAAGAAGCCCTCACCCCCAGCCCCTCTCCCGCGCACGGGAGAGGGGAACTTGCCCCGCTCCCGATAGCAGAACGGTTCAACCTACGTTCGAATCATATGGAGTTCGGGTCGGCGGTGCGGGTTCGCCCAGGCGCCAAGTACCAAGCTCCCCTCGCCCGCCGCGGCGGGCGAGGAGTTGGGGGTGAGGGCACGGGCCGCCGTCACGAAGATGACGCCTTCAGCCGCAGCTCGTCTCAACCTAGCGACCGAAACTCTGCCTCGGGGTTCATCTCCTCGGCGTAGCGGCGCGCCCAATCCGAGGCGAAGAGGCCGACAACCCGGCCGGCCCGGTCCTCGGTCCGGAGGGCGTCGCGGGTGGGCCAGACGAGGGGCGGTCCCTGGTCGGCCCGCTCGACCAGGCGGGCATGGTCGTAGGGGAGACCGGAGACGACGGGTTCGACGCCGTACTCGCTGCGGAGGCGGGCGCTGACGACGTCGAGCTGGAGCTCGCCGACGGCGGCCAGGATCGGTTCGCGGGCGCCGTCGAGGGAGAAGAGGATCTGGATCGCCCCTTCTTCCTCGAGTTGGGCGAGACCGGCGTGGAACTGCTTGTGGCGGCCAGTGCTCCGGTTCTCGATCCGGCCGAAGCACTCGGGGGCGAAGCGGGGGACGGGGGCAAAGCGGAGGGGCTCGCCGGTGCAGAGGGTGTCGCCGATCGCGAACAGCCCGGGGTTGACGAGGCCGACCACGTCGCCGGGGTAGGCCTCCTCCATTGTCTCCCGCTCCTGACCGAAGAGGCGGTGGGGGCGCGTCAAGCGGACATTGCGGCCGAGACGGGGATGGAAGACCTCCATGTCCTTGCGGAAGCGCCCGGCGCAGACGCGGACGAAGGCCATCCGGTCGCGGTGGCGGGGGTCCATGTTCGCCTGAATCTTGAAGACGAAGCCGGCGAAGTCGTCGTTCGTCGGCGGCACCGGGCCGCGGTCGCTGGGGCGGGGTCCGGGCGGCGGGAGGTACTCGGCCAGGGCGTCGATGAACGGACCGACGCCGAAGTTGGTCAGGGCGCTCCCAAAGTAGACGGGGGTCTGCTCGCCGGCGAGGAACCGGTCGCGGTCGAGCGTAGCCCCGATCGCCTCGAGCAGTTCCGCCTCCTCGCGGAGCCGTCGCCAAGCCGCCTCTCCCAACTCCCCAGCCAGGGCTGGGTCGTCGAGCGAGCCATCGACGACCGGGGCCATGCGCTGGCCGCGCTCGGTCCGCTCGAAGCGGAGAACCCGGCGGTGGCGGAGGTCGTAGACGCCCTGGAAGGCGGTGCCGTCCCCGATCGGCCAGTTCATCGGCGCGCAGGGCAGACCGAGCTCCCGCTCGATCTCGTCGAGCAGGGCGAGCGGATCGCGGGCGGGTTGGTCGAGCTTGTTGACAAAGGTGACGATCGGCAGGCGTTGGCGACGGCAGACCTCGAACAGCTTGAGGGTCTGGCGCTGAATCCCGCGCGCCGCGTCGAGGACCATGACGGCGCCGTCGGCGGCGAGCAGGGTGCGGTAGGTGTCCTCGGAGAAGTCCTGGTGGCCGGGGGTGTCGAGCAGGTTGAAGCGGCACCCGAGATGGTCGAACTGGAGCGCGGTCGAGGTGACGGTGATGCCCCGCTCCTGCTCGATGGCGAGCCAGTCGGCGGTGGCGTGGCGGCCGTGCTTGCGGCCCCGCACCGCCCCGGCCAGTTCGACCGCGCCGCCGTAGAGGAGCAGCTTTTCGGTCAGCGTCGTCTTGCCGGCGTCGGGATGGGAGATGATGGCGAAGGTGCGGCGGCGGGCCACCTCGCGGGTCAAAACGTCGGTGGTCTCGTCGCCTGGAGCGATCACGATGGTCCTCTCGTCGTCGGATGGCGGGCGGCACCGATCGGGCTCGGGCGGCGGACGTCGCCGGCCGTCAGATTGCTCGGTTCACGCCGAAGCAGGGGGAGCGGCGCTCCCGTGAGGGTCGGGAACCGGATTGCGGCGCTCGGGAGCGGCGGTGGCGGCGGCACGAGGGTCCAGCGCCGGCCCGCCCTCGGTCAGGAGCGACGCCGGTTCTACGAGCCTTCCCGTGTCCGATCCCCATAGTGTAGAGCAGCCGGGCCGCGGCGTGCCGCCCGATACGGGATTCGGATGATCGCTGCTGCGGCCCGGAAACTAGCCCTCACCCCCAGCCCCCTTCCCCCGGTCCCGCTGCGGCAGGAGAGGGGTGCCTTCGGTTGCCGAAGCGCCAACGTTCAACCGGATTCCGTATCACTCGGCGGAGCCCAGGGCCGACGTCGCCGCGGCTGCGAGAAAGGTCCGCCGAGGAGGCGCGCGACCCTGCGAGGTGACTGGGGCCGCAACTGCCGGCGGCGCTGGTCAGACCTGGTCGCCGTGGGAGACGTTCAGCTCGAGGACGGCGATCGGGTCGCGGCGGAGGGGGCGGTCGAGGACGGCGCGGAGGAGCCAGCGGACGGCGGACGGGCCGAGTTCGCGGGCCGGGCAGGCGTCGGCGGGGACGGGAAGGGTGAAGTCGAAGCTTTGATCGGCGCCCGCGGCAAGTGGTCCGTCGAGGGGGAGGCGGGCCGACCGCTCGACCTCCTCTTCGACCATTCCTTCACCGCGCGAGACTTCCTCGCGGCGGACCAGTTCGACGCGGACGGCACGGGCTTCGATCTCCCGCCGGGGGGTGAGCTGGAGGCGACCGGCGATTTCCTCGCCCGGCTGGAGGGAGCGGGTGGCGAGTTCGAAGCTGGCCTGGACGAGCTCCTCGGCGGGGGCGTTGAGCCAGACGGCGCGCCCGATCCGGTCGGCGTGGGCCGAGGCCGGGGCGAGGACGATGATCGGGGTCTCCACTTCCGGGTCGTTCGAGCGACGGACGGCGACGACGGCGCGGACCTTCCAGGCGAGCGAGGTGATGGCGCCGGTGCCGGTCGGGGGAGCGGTTCGGGGGAGGGTCAGGGCGATGGTCCGTTCGACGTGGCTGCCGGGCCAAAGGGTGCGAGCGTCGAGGAAGCGGGAGCTGTCGGCGACCGCCCGGTCGCGGGCTCGGACGCGGGCGAGGTATCGGCTCTGTCCGGACCACCGGTACTCGCCGTAGGTGTAGCGGTGGGTGGCCACCAGACCGACCCAACCTTGCTCGATCCTGGTCTCGGCGCGACCCTTGAGGACGACGCGGACGGCGATCTCGTCGCCGGGGAAGTAGGTGGCGCGGTCGGTCTGGAGGCGGAGGTCGATTCCGGCGTCGAACGGCTTGAACGGCAGCATCGGTCCCTCCTCCGACCGCCCTGGTTGACGGTTCCGGCATCGTCGCCGCTCTTGAAGGCGCAGCGCCACCGGCACGGGGAAGCTCGGCCCGTGAATTGCAGGGCAGGGAGCGTTACCCCGGATGGGGCAAGCCAAGCTCCGAGCCGCGATCTGATCGGAGCCAGCGCGTCAACGAAGAGGAGCGACCCAATGTCAGCCGTTTCACCGTCGGCGCGGTCGATGCGCCACCCGCAGAACGACATTCTGGCCGAGGCGAACACCGCGAAGCGGAAAGAGATCGTCGAGATGCTGAAGAAAGCCTACTGGATGGAGATCGAGACCGTGATGAACTACATCACGAACTCGATCAATCCGGACGGGGTCCGGGCGAAGGAGATCGCCGAGTCGCTGGAGGAGGACATCGCCGAGGAGTTGGGGCACGCCCGGGAGTTCGCCGACCGGATCAAGGAACTCTACGGCGTGGTGCCGGGCTCGATGCAGTTCACGGCGGTCCAGAAGTCGCTCCAGCCGCCGGAGGAGCAGACCGACGTCATCCACGTGATCCGGGGCGTGATCGAGGCCGAGGATGGCGCGATCGCCCACTACAACGACATCATCGAGGCGACGGCCGAGGCCGACCCGGTGACCAACGACATGGTGATCGACATCCTGCGCGACGAGCAGGGGCACCGCCGGATGTTCGAGGGGTTCCTCCGCGAGTACGAGGCAGAGCGGCGGACGAAGTAGTCGCGAGCGCCGACGCGGAGCGGGCCAGGCCGCCGGGGGTGGCGACGACGCCGGTGGTATCGCGGGAGCCAAGAACGGGGGGCGGGTGGCGCTGAACGCCGAGGTCGTGGTCGTGGGGGCGGGACCGGCGGGGAGCGCGGCGGCGGTCGCGCTAGCGCGGGCCGGGCGCTCGGTGCTGCTGCTGGACCGGTCCGCCTTTCCCCGCGACAAGCCCTGCGGCGACCTGATCGGCGCTCGAGCCCTGGCCCAGGCGCGCCGGCTCGGGATCGATGAGGCGGTCGTCCAAGAGTACCCACCGCTGGTCGGGGCGACGGTCACGGCCGACGGCGGGGCGCTCGATCTCGTGCCGACCGGTGCCCTGGGGAAGCGCCTCCTGGCTCGGTCGGACGCGCGCGTGATTCCGCGCCAGGTGTTCGATGCGGCGATGGTGGCGGCGGCGGTGGGAGCGGGGGCCGAGCTGCGGCGGCTGACGGTGCGGGAGGTCGGCCCTTGGCTCGAGGGCGGGCGCGACGTCGTCGGGCAGGACGCGGCGGGAGAGGTCCGGTTGCGGGCGCGGGGGGTGGTGCTGGCCGGCGGCTACGGTTGCCGGGTCGCCGCCGATCTCGCGTCCGGTGAAGAGCGGGTGACCGGCCAGCGAACCACCGAGCCGGCGCGGGGCGTGGCGATGCGCGGCTACTTCTCCGGCGTCGCGTCGCCGCCGGGGCGGATCGTCTTCTCGCTCGACGATTGGGTGCTGCCGGGCTACGGCTGGGTCTTCCCCTTGCCCAACGGGGGGGCGAACGTGGGGGTTGGTACCCTCGTGCGGGATGGGGGCGAGCAGGGGCGGCCGGAGCACCTGCGGCTACTCTACCAGCGGTTCACGCGCGACCCGGCGTCGCCGGCGTCGCCCTGGTTGGCGGTGGCGACAGCCGTGGGCGGGCCGCGCGCCTGGCCGCTCGACCTTGGGCCGCGGCGGCGTCGCTTGGTTGCCGATGGGGCGATGGTGGCGGGGGAGGCGGCGGCGCTGGTCGGGCCGTTGACGGGGGCGGGGATCGCCTTCGCCCTCGAGTCGGGAGAGCGGGCCGGCGAGACCTTGGCGGCGGTCCTGGCCGCCGGAGAACCGTCGGGCGCCGCTCTCGCCCCGTATGGTCGCGCGATCCGCCGGAAGGCCGCGCCGTGGCTGCGCGCCGAGCTGCTGGCGCAGCGCTTCCTGAGCGACCCGGCGCGACTGCGCGGTCTCCTCGACGGCGTGCGGCCGTTGCCGCCGACGGCAGCGCTGGGGGCTCGTCTCTTGCTCCACCTGGGGTAATGGAGCGGACGTCGTTGGCGGGGGCTGCCTGTCGTCGCGTTGAATGGGGGTCGTGTGTCAACCTTGTCGTGAGCGGAGGGGCACCACCGGGAGCCCTCGCCCCCAACTCCCTTCCCCCTGTCTCGTGCGCGGGAGAGGGGGGAACGTCCATAAGCCGGGAGCAAGAATAGTCATCCGGATCTTGTATTACCCATGGTCGTCCGCTTCCTGAGTGGCGGCCCAGGCGGCAGCGGCGGTCGCCGCGAGGTGGGCGGCAGCCGGGTCGTCCGTGGCGTCGCGGGCGAGGCGGCGAATCTGGACCGCGAAGGCTCCTGGGTTGGGGAAGGACCAGCGGCGGATGTCGGAGAGGCGGTCGGCCTGGCGCCAGCCGCGGGCGACCACCCACCGCCCGCCGTCCCGCTCGCCGAGGAGGAGGATGTCGCCGCCGCGCCAGGCGAAGAGCCAGGGCGCGGTCAGCGTCGGTGCCGCCGACGGAGCGGGTGGAATCAGGTCGGGCTGGAAGTCGGGCATGGGGGCGTCTCGAAGCGGGAGGCGGCGGTCGGCGATGGCGGTGTCGGCACCGACCTATCGCAGCCGGGAGACGGTTCGGATCGGCTGAGGACGACCACAGAGGATGAGGGTACCAGCCTCCGGTTCACCTGGTCTTGGACGCGGGAACCAATGAGCCGCCCCGGTTGTTGGGCGCCGTGGTTGACCACTCGGAGCGAACCGAGGAAGCAGCGGCGCTTTCCGGTGAGACGCCCTTTTCCGCAGAGCGCCGGAGTACGGAGTCCGGGTGATCGAGTCCGGTTCGCTAGCGATCGGTCCTCACCCCTTCGGCGCTCGGCGAATCGGCGTCGCCCGGCCCTAAAGGGACCGGGCTGAAGCGACGAAGCCCCCTCAAGGGGGCTGATCCGGGGGCCAGGAGGGCGGCTCCGGGGGGAAGACGAGGCGATCAACCGGATCTCGTAGAACGGTATCTGTTGCACCATCGGAATGGGGGTATCGGGGACGCCGCTGCGTCAAAGGACGGGACGCAATCCTTCCGGGTTCGGCTCGAGGGGTCGCCTTGAATCGCCCACAACGCCGCGTCTTGAGCGCGGTCAACACAGCACCGACAAGCGCGTGTCGCCGGTACCCGACCCCAAGCCCACACCCCGGCGGTTCCCGCGCCTCCCGTCCATTCCCGACGGGCTCGAACCGGTACAGACTTCCGGTGAAGGCTTCTCCTTCCCGCCCGAGATCATCACCCCCTCGGCTCCGCTCAGGGGAGGCTCCCGACCCCCTTGCGTCGGCCCGACCCTGGAGTTCGCGGCCAGGGAGAGGGCAACGGTCCCCGCCTCGATGCGGCGTGGCGCCGTCAGAGCGTCCCGGTTTAGTAGAGGAGGGTTGCACCAAGAGCGAGGGCCGAACGGGCAACTCCAGCCGCGGCCCCGCGCCTCGTCAGCCGGGTGCCACCGGAGAGGCGGCGGCGAGGGCCGCGACGAGGTCGGTCGGGAGGGCGGTGGGGTCGTCGTCCCAGGGGAGGGGGCGGCGGGCGAAGTGCTCGCGGGAGAGGGTCGCTTCGCGCTGCTCCGCGGGCATCTCCGCCATCGGTCCGCCGTCGCCGGTCTGGGTCCGGTGGGCGGCGACGGCGCGCTCCTTCTGCCCGGCGAAGCGGGAGATGTCGACGACGGTCGTGATCTCGCTGAGGGGGGTGCCAATCTTCTGCCGGTCCTCGGGCGAGAGATCGCGGAGGGGGCCATCCGGGCGGTCGATCAACGCCAGCATCCGCTCGCGGGGGACGGCGGTGAAGTAGAGGGCGGTCACCCGCCACGGCTCGCCCAGCTCGGGGCGGTAGTGGGGGTCGCCGGCGGCCTCGACGGCGGCGAGGGCGCAGCGGTGGGCGAAGAGGTGATCGGGGTGGCCGTAGATACCCTCCGGGCCAAAGGTGACGAGCGTAGTCGGCCGGACGGCCCGGAGATGGACGACGAGGCGAGCCACCACCTCGGCCTCGTCGCCCCGCATGAAGGCGCGGGGGTCGTCGTTCTCCGGAGTGCCGGCCATGCCCGAGTCGCGGTAGTCGAGGAAGCGGACGTCGGCGACGCCGGCGGCGGCGGCGGCGGCGCGCAGCTCCTGCTCGCGGACGGCGCCGAGGATCGCGGGGTTTTTGAGCTGGGGGATGCCGGTCTTGCCGGCCTCGCCGCGGGTGGTGCTGAGGAGCGTGACCGGGACGCCGCGCTCGCTGGCGGCGCACATCACGCCGGCGCAGCCGAAGGTCTCGTCGTCGGGGTGGGCGAAGACGAGCATCATCGGCCCGGCTAGGGGATCGGAGCGGCCCCCGCCGGGTTTCCCGTTTTCCCGCTCTTGACTCTTGGCTCGATCGTCCACGCTGTCCACGCTCCTCGAGGGACGTCGCCGGCCGCCGCGACCCGGAGTGTAGCAACGGTGGCCGGGGCGCCGATGCGTTGGGCTACTCCAATGGTCAGTCGCGGTCTTGGCTCAGACGAGATCCCGTTGGGCGAGGAGGGCTTCGAGGTCGGGGTCGGACGGCTCGATCAGAACCGGCCCCGCGGGGCCGCAGGCGGTCGTCGGGATCCGGCGCCGGCCTCCGTTCTGGGCGGCGGCCCAGGCCGCCGCGGCCTCGTCATGGTCGAGGTCCACGTAGCGGTAGGGGACCGCCAGGCGATCGAGGAGCGCGCGGGAGCGGCGGCTGTCCGGGCACCAACGGGTGCCGTAGAAGGTGATCCCGGTCGGTGCCGGGGCGCCGTCGTTCGTCGTCTCGAGCACTGCTCTCTCCCCATCGCCATTGTGGTCCCCGGAACGGGAACGATCGTCCGCCGCGCGAGGTTCAAAGATAGCATGAGGATAGAAAGTATCCAAAGGGAAGCAGCCCTTTGGTCGGGAGCGGCCCGGAGCGGAACCTTCCGTTGTCGAGGGGCGTTGCCCGTCTGCGCTCGGAGAGTAGACCGGGGACATTGGCCGCGAGGAGAGCGAGCACGGCCTGCCACAGGAACGGGGAGTTCTCTTGGATCGATGCCTGCTTTGACCCCTGCGTTTTCTGGTATTGGAGAGCGCCTCCCCTCTCCGGAGTACCGGACGGAGGCACGGAGGCCGGGGGAGAACGCCGTGCCCCGGCGATGGGGATTGTTGACGCGGACTCTATACCAGACCGGAAAGCCTGGCGCGGCAGCCCTCCCTGGTTGTCCTGCTTGAGATTGCTGTCGAACGAGTTGCGGCGCTCGCCCACTGCCGACCTTGGCCGACCGGGTCCCGTGGCTCTTTGCGAAACGGCTTTGGGTTAATGTGGGACGGTGTCGGGGAAGAGTCTGGCTTCGAGCTGCCGCTGGCGGTCGCGGGCGGCGAGGTAGCGGCGGTGGCGAGCGGGATCGTGCCGGTGGAGGACGCCGGTGGCGGCGGGGGCGGGGGCGGCGGCGAGGTCGGGGAGGACGCCGGCGGCGACGAGGGCGACCAAAGCGGCGCCGCGGGCGGTCGCCTCGTCCTCGGGGGGGAGGGCGAGCAACGGTCGTCCCAGGGCGTCGGCGACGATGCCGAGCCAGGTCGGATTGTTGACGATCGCGCCGCCGTTGGCGACGACCTGATGGTCGGGGGCGGCGAGGGGGCGGAGGGCGTCGTAGACGCCGGCGAGGCGGAGGGCGACCGCTTCGAGCGCCGCCCGCAGCAGGTGTTCGGGCTGGGTGGCGAGGGTGAGGCCGGCGACGACGCCGGCGGCCTGGTCGTGCCAACCGGGGGCGCGTTCACCGGCGACGAAGGGGAGGAAGGTCAGGCCGTGGCCGTCGGCCGGCAGGGCGGCGGCGGCGGCCATCGCCGCGCCATCGACGGGAGCGCCGAGCAGCTCGCGGGTCCAGCGCAGGAAGTTGCCGCCGTTGGAGAGGGCGCCGCCGATGACGGCCTGATGGCGGTCGAGGCGGTAGGCCCAGAGGGCGGGTGGGAAGGACCAGTCGGTCTCGAGCGGGGCGGGGAGGACGAGGCGGAGGGCGCCCGAGGTGCCGAGCGTCAGCGCGATCCGGCCGGGGCCGACGGCGCCGCTGCCGACGTTGGCGCAGGCGCCATCCCCCAAGGCCGGGAACCAGGGGATGCCGGCCACCACCGGCCAGCGAACGGCGAAGGCGGGGAGCAGCTCGGCGCCGGGCTCGTCGGGTCCGACGTCGACGAGGGGAGAAAGGCGGCCCGGGTCGAGGCCGAGAACTTCGAGGATCGGCGCGTCCCAGACGAGCCGGTGGACATCGAGCAACCCGGTGCCGGAGGCCATCGAGAACGAGACGGCGGCGGCACCCGCGCCGTGGAGGCGGAGGGCGACGTACTCGGCGAAGGAGACCCAGCGGGCGGTGCGGGCGAAGGTGTCGGGATGGGTCTGCCGCAGCCAGCGCAGCTTGGCCGGCCAGTAGGAGGAATGGGGGCGGCAGCCGGTGCGGGCAAGGAGGGCGGCGGCGTCGACCTCCTGGGCGAGGGCGACGGCGGCCTCGGCCGAGCGGCTGTCGGCCCAGGAGAAGAGCGGGGTGACCGGTTCGCCGGCGGCGTCGAGACCGAGCAGGCTGTGCCAGAAACCGGTGGTGCCGACGGCGACGATCTCGCCGGCGCGGCGGCCGGCGCGGGCGAGGGCGCCGTCGATGCAGCGGACGAGGAGGTCGAAGAGGGGCCCGGCCTCGACCTCGGCGCCGCCGTCCGGGGTGGTGCGGAGGGAGTAGCGGAGTTGCTCTTCCGTCTCCTGGACGCCCCGCCCGTCCCGGTCGAAGAGGAGAGCCCGGAGGGAGGAGGTGCCGAAGTCGAGGGCGAGCACCAGCGGCGGCGCGGCGGCGGCGAGGGAGACGGCGGGCATCGGCGGCTCCGGGCGCGGCGAGGAGGCGAACGGGCTGGCGACGGGGCACGGTCGGGGCGGATGGGGGAGTATAGCCGCGTCGGAGGTCGCCCCGGCGCCATCGGTGACGATTGTGGGCGCGACCAGCCGCGCCCCTGACCGATCGGGGAGGTGGCCTTCTCCGGCGGCAATGGTTACATTTGGGAAGTAACGGGAGCACGGTCGGCGAATTTCTGGTCGGAGGTGGGCTGTGTGCCTCGGGCTGGAGGCAGAGTTGGCGCGGCCGCGGTCGCGGGAATCACCCCTTCGGGCACTCGGCCGAGGTGCTGATCGGCCACCGGCTCATCGAGCGACGGGCCGCCGTCCCGGCACCGCCGGCGCGCTCGGCGGCGGAAGCGGCGTCGCCGGTCGGTACAATAGTGGTCGCGGTCGGCCGATCGCCGGCTCGTGGCGCCGGCGCGGGGGATGGGGATGAGACTCGATGATCAGGTGCGGCGTTTCTTGGAGGAACCACGGTTCGCCGTGCTGGCGACCGTGAACCCCGACGGGACGCCGCAGCAGACGGTGATGTGGTACGAGCTGCGGGGCGACGCGGTGGTGATGAACACGGCCCGCGGCCGGAAGAAGGACCGCAACCTGCTCCACGACCGTCGCCTCTCGATCTGCGTCGAGGACGGATACCGCTACGTGACGATCGCCGGTCAGGTCGAGCTGGTCGAGGACCAAGCGACGACCCAGGCGGACATCCGGGCCTTGGCCGAGCGCTACCACGGCCAGGTCCGGGCGGATGAAATGGTGCGCGAGGGGTTCGCCAAGCAGGAGCGGATCACGCTGCGGTTGCCGGTCATCCGGGTGGACGCCCACGGCTTCGGGGGTGAAGGGTGAGGGGGGCTCAGGGGGGCGCGATGGCCGGCAACGGTCTCAGGCGGTTCGGGTCCCTCCGGCGGCGTCGACTCCGGTGCACGACCCGGACGGCGCCGCGGTGGCCGGAGGGGACGAGGTCGTTCGTCGCCAGCGACGGCGCCGCCGCGACCAGGGGGGGACCGCGCACGGCCCGAGGAACGGCCCGATGATCGTCGCCATGGCGGGGGGGGTCGGTGGGGCGAAGCTGGCGCAGGGGCTGGCGCTGGCAGTGCCGGCCGGCGAACTGGCGGTCGTCGTCAACACCGCCGACGACTTCGACCTCTACGGGCTCCGGATCTGCCCGGATCTCGATACGGTGCTCTATACCCTCGCCGGGATCGCCGACCCGGTGCAGGGGTGGGGAGTCGCCGGCGACACGTTCCAAACGCTGGCGGCAGTCGCGGGCTACGGGCGGGAACCCTGGTTCCGACTCGGGGACCGCGATTTCGCGACCCACATCTTGCGGACCGAACGCCTGCGCCAAGGGGCGACGTTGACCGCGACGGCGGCTGAGCTGGCGGCGGCGCTCGGCGTCGCCTCCCGGCTGCTGCCGATGAGCGACGAGCCGGTGGCGACCCTGCTCGAGACGCCCGCCGGTCGTCTCGGCTTCCAGGACTACTTCGTCGCCCGGCGGCAGCGGGACGACGTGCTCGGGGTCGCCTTCGACGGGATCGAGCACGCCCGCCTGCCCGAGGGCGTGGCCGGGGCGATCGCGGCGGCGGAGCTGATCGTGATCTGTCCGTCGAACCCGATCGTCAGCGTGGGGCCGATCTTGGCGGTGCCGGGGATGGGGGACGCCTTGAGGCAGTGCGAGGCGCCGATCGTCGCGGTCAGCCCGATCATCGGCGGCCGGGCGCTGAAGGGTCCGGCCGACCGGATGCTGGCGACACTCGGGCATGAGGTCTCGGCGCTCGGCGTCGCGCGGCTCTACGCGGGGCTGATCGACGCCTTGGTGATCGACGAGGCGGACCGGTCGCTGGCGCCGGCGATCGACGCGCTGGGCATGTCGACGCTGGTCGTGCCGACGGTGATGGGCGGAGCCGAGGACCGCCGCCGCCTCGCGGTCGACGTCCTCGCGTTCGGACGGAGCCGGGTGCCAGCGGGGAGCGGGGTCGGATGACGGGGGGAGCGGCGGAGGTCGTGGCGCTGGTGCCGGTGCGGGGGCTCGACAACGGCAAGACCCGCCTCGCCGGGGTGCTGCCGCCGGCGTCGCGCGGCGCCTTGACGCGCGCCATGCTGGAGCGGGTCGTTTGCGCCGCGCTCGATTCCGAGGCGGTTGATCGGGTCGGGGTCATCTCCCCCGACTCGGCGGCGCTGGCGTTCGCGGCGGTGATTGATCGGAGGGTGATCCCGGTGGCGCAGTCCGCCACGACGCCAGGTCTGAACGGGGCGGCGGCGGCGGGACGGGCTTGGGCGACGGCGCGGGGGGCGGGGGCGGTGCTGATCCTCTTCGCCGATCTGCCGCTGCTGGCGGGAAGGGACGTCCGGCGTCTCCTCGAGTCGGAGGGGGCGGTGGTGATCGCGACCGACCGCCACGGCACCGGAACGAACGCCCTGCTGCTGCGGCTGGACGGGACCACCACCGGGGGAGAGGGACCAGCCGGGCGCTTCGCCTTCGGCTTCGGCGAAGGCAGCGCGTCCCGCCACGCGGCCGAGGCGGCGCGCCTCGGGCTCGCGAGCACGACGGTCCAGTCGCCGGGGACGGCGCTCGATCTCGATACCCCCGACGACTGGCTGGCGCTGCTCGCGAGCGGTGCCTGGGAGGCGCCAGCGATGGTCGCCGCCGAGCAGTCGCGCGCCGGCGACCCGCTGCCGCCGGTGCCGGCTCACGCCGGTGGGGGAGCGCGCCCGTGAATCCGTCCGCGCCGTCCCCGGCGGAGCTTCGCCTGCTCGGGATCGACGGCATCCCCGAAGTGCGGCCAGGGGACGACCTGGCGGGGTTGATCGGGGACGCGGTGGAGGCGTCGGCGATCGGGCTCGAGGCCGGGGACGTCCTGGTCGTCACCCACAAGGTGGTCAGCAAGGCGGAAGGGCGGCTGGTCGATCTGCGTGAGGTGGAGCCGTCCGACTTCGCGCGGCGCTTCGCCGCCGTCACCGGTAAGGACCCGCGGCAGGTGGAGGTGGTGCTGCGGGAGAGCCGGCGGATCGTCCGGATGGATCGCGAGCGAGGGGTGATCATTGCGGAGACGCGGCACGGCCTGATCTGCGCCAATGCCGGGGTCGATGCCTCGAACGTGGCAGCGGAGACCGTCTGTCTGCTGCCGAGCAATCCAGACACCTCGGCGGCGGCGCTGCGGGGCGCGCTCGGCGCCCGCTTCGGCTTCGCGGCCGAGGCGGCGCCGGGGGTGATCGTGACCGACTCGTTCGGCCGGCCGTGGCGAACGGGGATCGTCAACGTCGCGGTCGGGGTCGCCGGGCTGGCCCCGGTCGCCGACTACCGCGGGCGGCACGACGCCGCCGGCTACGAGCTGAGCGTCTCGGTCCTGGCCGTGGCCGACGAGCTGGCGGCGGCGGCCGAGCTGCTGATGCACAAGCTGGCGTCCCGCCCGGTCGTCGTCGTCCGAGGCTACGAACCGCCGGTCGCGGCCCCGCCCGGGACGGGTCGCGATTTGATCCTGGACCCGGCGCGGGATCTGTTTCGCTGAAGCGGAGCGCCGGGAGGGCGGAGAGCCGGGACGTCGGAGAGGAGATCCGTTCGTCCCGACCCCCCGACTGCCGGAATCCTCGACTCGATCAAGGAGGAGACCACGATGGCAATCGTCGGCTACGCGGCATCGTTCGAGCAGTTCCACCCGACCGATCTCCTCACCTGGAGCCAGCAGGCGGAGCGCGCCGGGTTCAGGGCGGTGATGGCCTCCGACCATTTCCATCCCTGGGTGCCCTCGCAGGGGCAGTCGGCGTTCGTCTGGTCGTGGATGGGGGCGCTCGGGGCGACGACCGGCCTGCGCTTCGGCACGGGGGTGACGCCGCCCGGCTACCGCTATCACCCGGCCGTGCTGGCGCAGGCGGCGGCGACGCTCGAGGCGATGTTCCCCGGCCGCTTCTACCTCGGATTGGGGGCGGGCGCGGCGCTGAACGAGCACATCGTCGGCGTGTATTGGCCGGAGGCGCCGACCCGGCTCGAACGGCTGATGGAGTCGATCGAGATCATCAAGGCGCTCTTCTCTGGCAAGAAGGTGAAGCACCGGGGGACCCACTTCAACGTCGAGAGCGCCCGGCTCTACACGTTGCCGGAGGTGCCGCCGCCAATCTATGTCGCGACGTCTGGTCCGATCATGGCGAAGCGGACCGGGAAGTTTACCGACGGGCTGATCACCGTCGGCGCCGCCGACGAGAAGCTGCGGATGCTGGTCGACCGCTACGAGGAGGGGGCGCGGGAGGCGGGCAAGGACGCGGCGGCGATGCCGCGGATCATCCAGGTCAAGGTCTCCTACGCCGAATCGGTCGAGGCGGCGACCGAGGCCGCGGTCAAGGAGTGGCCGAACGGGGGGATGCCCTTCCCGAAGGCGGACATCCGGGACCCCGAGGATTTCGAGGCGATGGCCAAGATCGTCCGCCCGGAGAACTTCAAGAACCGCGTGCTGATGTCGCCCGACCTGGAGGAGCACACGGCGCATTTGCAGCACTTCGTCGACCTCGGCTTCACCGAGATCTACGTCCACAACGTGGGGCGCAACCAGGAAGAGTTCGTGCGGGTCTACGGGGAGCGGGTGATCCCGGCGCTGACGTGGCCGGCGTGAGCGGCCGTTGACGATCCTCGACGGCGATGGTCTCCGATTGGCCCGCCGCTCTTGAGTCCGCGCACGGACGACGTGGTCGGTCAACCTGGTGTTGCCCGCGCCGCCGAGCAGGCCGTGCCGTCCGCCGCTCCATCGCTGGGGCGGGAGGTCGACCGCCGGCGACATCCTGGAAGCCGTGCTAGTTGCGAGAGATGGCCGCCAGGACGTTCTCGACCGCGGGCCACGGTTCGACGCGGATTGCCGCAAGGAGAGGCGGCGGGCACATCCCGACTCCATCGACCACCCGGCGTTCTCCCGCCGGCGGCGATCGGGGGGCGATGCGCACGACCCGGAGATGCATCGGCGAGTTCGGCCGCGGACTAAGTCGAGATCACCGCGAGAGCTCGGATGACTGGGCTGAGCTCCTGAATGCTCGGGACGATCTCGCGCCCCCGCTCGCCAGCAACCGTCGCCTCCTGAACGCCCGATGGCTCGCCCTCCGGGGCGTGGAACGAGTCGGAGCCGCCGGCGACGAGGGCGGCGATCTCGTCCGGATCCAGGGAGCGTCAGGCCACGTCGTGCCTCTTGACGCGAGCCGAGGGGGCATCGGGCCGGCGGCTGGATGTCTCGTCAAGCTCTCGGATCTGCATCTCCCGCTTCAACCTGTTCGGAAGCTCGTTCGTGTTCATGGCAGCGCGTTGAGGACCAAGTAGACGACGAGGCCGAGCGCGGCGGCGATGAGCAGCCGGCCGGTGCGGATCATGACGACGATGGTGACGACGGCTGCCGCGACCCCAAAGGCTCCGGAATCGAGGGCGGCGGGGGCCACGATCGCGGCGAGGATCGTGCCGGGCAGGAGGCGGAGCCAGCGGGCGAGACGGGGCGAGGGGGGGAGCCGGGCGACAAGCCAGGGGCCACCGAGGCGGGTGGCGACGGTGGCCATCGCCATCCCCATAATCGCCAGCAGCGATCGCGGATCAATTCCCATCATCGCCGCCCAAGAGGCCGACCAGGCTGCCGGCGATGGCACCGATCAGGATGTGCCAGCCGCCGGGGAGCCAACGGGCGGCGGCGAGGGCGATGCCGCCGGCGACCAGCCAAGCGGGGAGGCGGCGAGGTCCGTTCCAGGTATTGGCGAGTAGGGCGGCGAAGAGGGCGACGAAGGCGAAGTCGAGCCCCGTGGAGTGCGGGGAGGGAAGGGCACCGCCGAGCAGGTGGCCAACGGCCGTCGTCACGACCCAGAAAAGGTAGAGGACGCCGCCGCAGCCAACGAGGACAGCAGCGTCGGCCCGACCGGCGGCCCGCTCGTGCTCGGCCACGGCCCAGCTCTCGTCGGTGAGGAAGAGAAGAGCGGTGAAGCGGCGGGTGGAGGGGAGCCGGGCGAGCCAGGACTGGAGCGAGGCGCCCATCAAGAGGTGGCGGGCGTTGACGACGAAGGTGGTGAGAACGATCGTCGCCAACGGGAGCGGAGCCGACCACAGATTGAGGGCGATGAACTGAGCGGCGCCAGCGTAGACGGTGCCGCTGGCCAGGATCACCTCGCCCAAGCCGAGGCCGGCGTGGCGGGCGAGCGAGCCGTAGACCAAACCGTCGACGCTGCCGGCCAGCGCAATGGGGAGTCCGAGCCGGACTCCGGCCATTGCCCCCCCGAGCGTGAACACGGTGGGCACCGAGTCGACCGATGCGGAACGCGTGGCCGCCAGGCGGGGCGCGGACGTCGGCGACTCCACCCTTACGCCTCCCCGGCGGCAGCGCGGCTGACGCGGAAGCGGCGGGCTTTGGCGAGGTTGCCGCAGTCGGCCATGTCGCACCAGCGGCGGCGCCCGCCCCGACTGGTGTCGAGGAAGAGCCAGCCGCAGGCGTCGCCGGCGCACTCCCGGACTCGTTGCAGATCGGTCGAGGTCAGGAGCTCGATCGCGGCGCGCACGACCGGCCAGAGCGGACGGTCGAGGGCGGTCGGGTCCTCTTGGCGGGCGAGGGCGTAGCCGTCGTCGGCGGACCCGGGGACTAAGCGGGCTCCAGTCAGGAACGCGGAGACGAAGCGGTTGAGGGCGGCGAGATCGGATCCGGCCGGCGGCAGATCATGGGTCGCCGCCAGCGCCACAGCACGCAAGCAGCGCCGCAGCTCCTTCGCTTTGGCAAGGGCGGCTTCCGCGTGGG
>JBBSNJ010000004.1:0-18038 GCA_038232775.1 Thermomicrobiales bacterium | reverse complement strand
TGCTCGGCCATCAGGCGCAGCACCTGCCGCATGTGATCGCGGTACTCGATCGGGACCTCTTCGTCCTGGAGCAGATCGAGCACCTCGCCCAGCACCGGCTCGTCGGAGAGGAGCGAGGCGACATCGCGCGGCAAGAAGCCGGCCGAGGCGAACAGTGAATCGTGCTCCGGCGGGGCCAGGTCGAGCGCTCCCCCGAGCCGCTCGACGGCCTCCCGCGTCGGCATCCGGGCGCCGCTCTCCAAGCGGCTCACGTAGCTGTGATCAAAATCGGCCCGCTCGGCCAGTTTGCTCTGCGAGACCCGTCGCGCCTCCCGCAACCGCTTGAGCACCACCCCGAACTCGGCACCAGGACGAAGCTGACCCATCGTTCGCACCCTCCACCGCACCCGGACGGGCACAGACGCGGTGTACATGACCGCAAGTCATCGTACGGGTGACTCGCTGGTCAGAGCATAGCACCACATTGTCCAATGGTCAATCGCTTTCCCCACTCTCCACAAAGCCAGGGGGTCTGTGCTGCCGGTAACGACAGTATTGGATTACGCGACACTAAATGGGATTGCGGTGGCAGTTCAGTGTCAATTCCTCGGCAATTGCTGGCGTTGAACTGGTCGAGTCGGGCCGAATATCAGCCCCAGCCCCCAATCTGGGCGCTTAGCGGGCGCAGCAGCCCATCGCTGAGGTGCAAGCCCTCCGCCGGAGGCGACAGTCCAGCGCGGCCAAGCCCTCGCCCGAGGACACCCGCGATTCGTCGCCTCGTCGTCTCCCCCGTGGAGCCGT
Source organism: Thermomicrobiales bacterium (assembly GCA_038232775.1). GTDB lineage: Bacteria > Chloroflexota > Chloroflexia > Thermomicrobiales > UBA6265 > JBBSNJ01. The sequence goes on along the minus strand of JBBSNJ010000004.1, from coordinate 17,258 downwards.
CAACATGCCCGCTCGGAGGGAAGACGGAGGAGAGCGCCTTTGCCCTACCATGTCGGGGGCAGGGAGCGGGTGTGGACCACCGCCGCGCGATCGCCGTTCTCCTCGGAGGTCGTCCGCATCCGCTCCGGCGCCGAACCGGGCAATCCACCCGGCCGGCGACAACGGGCACGCCGGAAACGCAGACGAGTGTTGCGAACGTCATGGCTCGAGCGACCGGCCGCCGGCGAGCCGCCCACAGGGGCCCGCTCAAAATGCTCCGGTCGAGCGCTCTGCGGCAGGGGCGGCGTCTCCCGGTCACAAGCTCGGCGCGGCGGAGTCGCCTCCGTCGCTCCGCCTCGAGTGCGTAGCGGTCGAGCGAACCAAGGACGACCGAGCGAGGCTTGCGTTCGGTTACAGAGCCGACGTTCCGAGGTGTCCTCGGCGGGGACTGATGCCCATCAGTTCGGAGGTGAGGAAACGGCACCGTCCCCGCCCCAGCGCTCGCTTCATCGGCTCGTCAAGAAGGACGTGGGGGAGAAGAACGTTGAGACCGAGCCGCGCCCGTCTCCTCCCTGGCGCGCCCGTCGCGGCCGCGATCCGGGACCAGGTGGTCTCCTCGCTCGCGGTCCTGACAGCCGCCGGCGGCGCCCCACCGACGCTGGCGACCCTGATGGTCGGCGCTGACCCGTCGGCCTCGGCCTACCGCCGCTCGATCATGCGATCGTTGCGCTCGGTCGATCTCGGCCACCGGGCGGTCGATCTCGAACCTGGCACATTCACCCGACGGCTCGGCGACGAGGTGAGGCGCCTCAACGAGGACGACGAGATCTCCGGCGTCCTCGTCCTCATGCCGTTGCCAGACCAGATCGATCCCCAGGTCGTGATCGACGAGCTGTCCCCGCTCAAGGACGTCGACGGCATCACCCCCGAGAACGCCGGCCGTCTCCATCTCGGCTTGCCGACGCTCCGCCCCAGCACCCCGCAGGGGGGGATCGAGCTGCTCGACCACTACGGGATCGAGCTGGCGGGGAAGGACGTGGTGGTCGTCGGCCGCAGCAACGTGGTCGGCGGTCCCCTCGCCGCCCTCTTGACCCGCCGCCACGCCACGGTGACGGTCTGCCACCGCCAGACCCGCCGTCTCGACGAGCTGACTCGACGCGCTGACCTCGTCGCCGTCGCCGCCGGCCATCCCGGCCTCATCCGGGGGGAGATGCTCCGCCCCGGCGCCGTCGTCGTCGACTTCGGGGTCAACGCGGTCGATGGTCGCTTGGTCGGGGACGCCGACTTCGATTCGGTCGCCGCCGTCGCCGAGGCGATCACGCCGGTTCCCGGCGGCACCGGACCGGTCACCGCCATGGTCCTGGCGCGCAACGTCGTCGCCGCGAGCTACGCCGCATTGCGGGAGCGGGGCGAAGCTCCCTCCCTCGACGACCCACCGACCACACCGCGCTCTCCGGGCCAGTAGCGGGCTATGTCGCGGACGCGCAAATGATCTGCCGGCAACCTCTGCCCTGAGCTTGACCCGGCCACCCCGGCGGCGAGCTCTGCTCCCTTCGACCCCACGGTGAGCTGAACCGCGCCCCCGTTCGCTGAACGACTTCCTCCGATCCGCCCGGAGCGGACCACGGTGCCGCGATGCCGCGGGCGTTCCTTCCTCTTTCTCTTATCTCCGGCACGATTGGAGGCGCGCTGGGCGACTGCTCCGCAAGCTTCTCAAACGGTTTGGCCCACCGCTCCGCGACGTGGTAGAATCCAGCTTGATTGGGGTGTCGTCTAACGGTAGGACGCCTGACTCTGGATCAGGTAGTTGGGGTTCGAATCCCTGCACCCCAGCCCCTTCTCGTAAGCTGCGGTCTGCGCGTGACCGGGATCTGAGCCAGTCGCGCTCTTCTCATTGAGCGTTTCAGGCTTCGGCGATTCCTTCTGTTTGTCGGTTTCGGCGCACTCTATTGGCGGCGAACCGCCATCACAGCGCTCTTCAGAAAGCCCGACCTCCAAGCCGTTGAAGTTTACGAGCAAGACGCCTGCTCATCTCCTCTTCGCTATCTGCCACGAGGCAGACTCAGGCCTCCCCGCGCTCACCGGCTCCCTAGACCGTCCGACACCAAATCGGAACCAAGACCAAGCCGACCCAGCCCTTTGGCGGAATCTCGGGTTTCGGCTCCTCGACCGCCGGTCCCTGCGGCGGCAGAGGTGACCAGTCGGTGACGACCCACGATTGGACGTGTCCGAAAATCACACGGGATCCAGTTGAACCGTGGTGCTCTGGCATCGGGGAGCGGCTCCCCTCTCCCGCGCACGGGCGAGGGGTCGGGGATGAGGGCCTCTTTCCGGGAAGCGGCAGAGATCACCCGGATTCCGAATAAGGGGAATCGTCCTTCACGCCGCGGTCATCGCACATGGCATCGTCGGGAGAGTGGACTAACGCAAGGTGCGCGCGAGCCCCGGCCCCCCCGACGCCAGCTCAGCTCACGGCCGGGATGACTGCTCCGCTGGCGACACCGACAAGAGGCAGATGCGCCAGGACCGGCAACGAAAGCAGATCGCGATCAGTGGTTGTCACGAGGAGCTGCACCCCGCGCTCGACCACGCCTTCGATCATCGCCGCTCGGTGGCCGGCGTCGAGCTCCGAGAGGACGTCGTCCAGCAGCAGCAGCGGCGCCTCCCCGGCCGTCTCGCCCATCAGAGCCACCTCGGCGAGCTTGAGCGCGACGACGGCCAGGCGCTGCTGTCCTCGCGAGCCGAAGACCGCCAAGTCCTTCCCGCCGAGGGTGAACGATAGATCTTCGCGGTGCGGCCCGATCAGGCTCACCCCGCGCCGCACCTCCGCTGGCCTGGCCTCGATCAACGCCGCTTCGTATTCGCGCCGCACCACCGGCAAGATCAGCGACGCATCGCGAACCCCAGCGCCGCTTTCGCGGAGCCCGTCGAGGTCGAGGGCCGGGTTGTAGTGGACGACGAAGTCATCGCTGCCGGCGAGGGCGCCGAATCTTTCCCGCGCCAAGAGGTCGATCTCGGCGACCACCGCCAGCCGCCGGGCGATGATCACCGACCCGACGGCGATCAGTTCCCCGTCCCAGAAATCGAGCTGGGCGGCGACCGCCGGCGCGCCTGGGGCGACGCGGTCCCGCGCCAGCGACTTGAGCAAGCTGTTGCGTTGGATGAGCACCTGGGAGAACCGAGACAGAGCGCGCAGATAGGTTCCGTCGACCTGGGAGATCGCCAGGTCCAGGTAGCGACGTCGCCCCGCCGGCGGACCGGGGATCAATCCGACGTCTTCGGGGGAGAAGAGCACCGCTCGGAGGGCGCCGACCGCGTCGAGCGCGCGCACCGGCCGCCCGTTGAGCTTGATCCGCTTCCGCCCGGCCGAAGGTCGCGCCGGATCTGCTTCGAGTCCGATTTCGATCTCGATCTGGTCCGCGGACCGTTCCACCACGCCCGCTATCCGAGCGAAGGGGGGGACGGCGTACTCCTCGCCGCTTTCCCAGTTGATGGTGTCGCGTTCGCTGGAGGTCCGCGGCGAGCGAGTGGTCGCCAGCATCATGACCGCTTCGAGCAGGGTCGATTTCCCGCTCGCGTTCGGGCCGACCAAGCGCAGTCCGACCGGCTCGAGCGCGAGGTCGAGGCGGCGAAAGGAGCGGAACTCCTGCAGCTCGAGGCGGCGGAGGAACATCGGCGCGGGGAGGCCGACGATTAGTTGGCGCCGATGACCATCGGCATGATCACGTGGGTGTACTCTTCGGCGCCGACGGCGCGGACGACGCCGGCCTGGTTCCCGCCGTTCATCCCGATCAACACCTGGCCGTTGCGGACGACCCCGAGCACGTCCGAGAGGTAGCGAGCGTTGAACGCGATCTGCGTCTCGGGACCATCGACCGAGGCGTCGACGAAGCTTTGGCTGCTGCCGCGCTCGGCGGCGTTGGCCGAGATCTCGACCGTCCCCGGCATGAACTCCTCGTCCCCGCCGTGGACCTGCAAGCGGACCACGTCGTTGTTGTCGCGCGCGAAGTAGCTGGCCCGCCGCACCGCGTTTTGGAACGCGTCGCGTCCGACCTCGAGCCGCGTGCTGAACTCTCGCGGTACGATCTGGCGGAAGTCGGGGAAGGTCCCATCGACCAACCGCGACAGGAACTCCGTCTCGCCCACCCGGACCAGCAACTGACTCCGGTTGGGCGTGATCGCCAGCCGCAGCGGTTCGTCGTGGTCGCCGATCAGGCGGGCCAACTCCCGCATCGCCCGCGCCGGCACGATCACGTCGAGCCGTTCCGGCACCGGTTCGAGCAATTCTCCTTGACGGACCGCGAGGCGGAACCCGTCGGCGGCCGCCAACGTCAGCGTTTGCTCTTCGAAGCGGGCGAGAACACCGGCCAGCACTGGGCGGCTATCGTCGGCGGCGGCGGCGAACTCCACCTGGGCGATCATCTCCCGCAGGTGCTGCGGCTCGATCGCGACGGCGAGCGCCTCCGATTCGTCGAGCTTCGGGATCACCGGGAAATCGTCGGCGTCGAGGCCGTTGATCCCGGCCTTGTCACGCCCGCTCTGGACTTGGAGCACTAGGCGCCCCGGCTCCGTTTCCAGGGTCAGCGGCGCGTTAGGCAAGGTATTGACGAACTCCGCCAGGAGGCGGGCGTCGACGGTGATCTGTCCTTCGCCCTCGATCGCGGCCCCGACCCAGGTGGTGATCCCGATTTCGAGGTTGGTGGCCGCGATCCGTAGCCGACCGTCATCGGTTGCCAGGAGGACGTTCGAGAGGACCGGCAGCGCCGTCTTGGTCGCCACGGCACGAGAGACGCGCGAGAGTGCCCGCTGTAGGTTCTCCTGGAGGCACGAAACCTTCACCGCACCTTCCTCCCGTCAGCCCCGGAACGACTGTCCGTACACATGCCGCCGGAGTATAGCACGCGGCTCGCAACCCTCGGTCTCGTCCGATGACCGCCGTCCCCGCCCCGGCCGTCGCCTGCCCGCTCCGTTGTCCGTTCCTGGTCGAGGGTGAAGGCCGGATTCTCCCGAGCGCCGAGCCACGACTCGATCTCCTCGACTGAATAGGCGTGAACCGCTCAGCGAAGCGGGAGCAGGAGAGTGATAGCTCGTCGAAGGGTCGAAGGGTGCCGGATTGACACCGTCTCCCTTCCGCCCTATACTCGTATCAGAACAACAGTTCTGGTACCCGATCGAGGAGGGCGCGACGATGGTGGCAGACCGTTTCGAACCAGGCGAGCATCTGACGAAGATCGGCGGTGCCGACTACCTCGAGGTCAAGTGGCGCCTCGTCTGGCTGCGCCAGACCCATCCCGAAGCCGTGATCGAAACGGAGCTCCAGAGCCACGCTGATTCCTTCGCCCTCTTTCGGGCCAAGGTCTCCATTCCCGGCGGCGGCTCCGCCACCGGTTGGGGAAGCGAAGGGATCGACGACTTCCGCGACTACATCGAGAAGGCCGAAACCAAGGCGCTCGGCCGCGCCCTGGCGGCGCTCGGCTTCGGCACTCAGTTCTGCCCCGATTTCGATTTCGGGGCCAGCGCCGGCCGCGTCGTCGATGCCCCGATCGACTTCTCCTCCTCTCGCGGGCGCGCCGTCACTCAGGCCCGCGAGGCAGCGGGCCGCTACGTCACCTCGGTCGACCAGCCGGTCACACAGCGTCAGCTCAAGTTCATCCAGGCGATCGCGCGCGAAGTCGGCCTTGATGACGTGGCGCTCGGGCACGAGGCCGAAGCCCGATTCGGCGCACCCCTGGCCGACATCAGCCGACGCGATGCCTCTGCGCTGATTGAGGAGCTTCAATCGCGTCGCACCGCCGCGGTTGCGTCCTAAAGCGGGGTGCCAACAAGCTGACGGACCGCGACCAGTTGTCAGGGCGCTGCTTGCTGCGCCCGTCGCCCACGGGGCGACCGTGTCCCACCGACGCCTTCGGCCGACGCTTCTGCAAAGCATGGAGTCGCCAGCAAGGCCGCGGGGAAAGCCATCGCTAACGGGTAGCCCTCACCGCACCGCTGGACGAGAGCCAGCGCAGTTCTTTGGACAATCCCCCGCCTTGATCCCTGTCAAGCCCACGAAGGAGCTGCCGATGGAGCCCACGACGACCGAAGTTCTTGGCGAGCGGCGAGACGAGTTGGGCACGCGGCGCCGGGCGCTCGAACGCCGCCTCGACGACGGTTTTCGACGGATCGAGGGCGCTCTCGACGAAGGAGCGGACGTCGGCGCCTGGGAAGAGTTCTGGCTACGGTTGCTGAACGAGTACGAATCGGTCTGCGACGAAGCCGACGCCGCCTAAAGATCGCCCGAGTCGGCGCTCCGGGTCGGCGGCGCCGCAATACCTCGTCTATTCCTCGCGGACCGTCACCCGATCGAGCGAGACTGGCTCAGTGGGCGCCGATTGCTCGCCCGAGGACGAGCGCCGGGTCGGCACTGCCGCGATCGCCTGGACCGTCTCTTGGCCCTCCGTCACTCGCCCGAATATCGTGTAGTTCTTCGGCAGCTTGCCGCGCAGATCGTCCAAGACGATGAAGAATTGGCTGCCGTTGGTGTTTGGACCGGCGTTGGCCATCGCCAAGGTCCCGGCCTCGTAGTCGCGCTGGATCGGTTCGTCGGCGAACTGGTAGCCCGGTCCGCCCGAGCCGCTGCCGGTGGGGTCGCCGCCCTGGATCACGAATCCCTTGACGATCCGGTGGAACGGCGTCCCGTCGTAGTACCCGTCGCGGGCCAGCGTGACGAAGTTGTTGACCGTCTGCGGCGCGTCCTCGGGGAAGAACTCGACCTCGATCGAACCTTTGCTCGTCTCGAGGGTCGCGCCGTAGTGCTTTCCCTCCGCCAGCGACATCGCCGGCGCTGCCTTGTACTGTTTGCCTGCCATCGTGCCTCCCGCGAGCCCGGTTTGGGCGTGACGCCCTGGAGCCCTTTTTTCTGATCGTCGGAACCGGTCAGGTCCACGACGCTACCTACCCGGCGAACAATTTCACCAGGAGCGCTCCCGACCGCCGCACCATCCGTGCCCCAGTCGCCGCGGTCCCGGCCGCGCCGTTCCATTCCTGACGACGACCGGAGGCCGCTCCGCTCAAACGATCAGCATTGCGTCCCCGAACGAGAAGAAGCGGTAGCGGGCGCGGACCGCCTCCTCGTAAGCCCTGAGCACCAACGCGCGATCAGCGAACGCGGAGACCATCATCAGCAGCGTCGATCGCGGCAGATGAAAGTTGGTGAAGAGCGCGTCGACCACCCGCCAGCGATAGCCAGGAACGATGAAGAGATCGGTCGAGCCGCTCCAAGGGTCCGCCGTCTCCGGCGGCATCGCTCGAGCGTAACTCTCGAGCGTCCGCGCCGCGGTCGTGCCGACGGCGACGACCCGGCCGCCTTCCGCCTTGACCCGGTCCAGCTCCCGCGCGGTCGCCCGCGGCACCTCGCACCATTCCCCGTGGATCGTGTGCTCCGCTACCCGTTCGGCAGCGACCGGGCGGAAGGTGTCGAGCCCGACGTGGAGCGTGACCGCCTCCCGCCCGATCCCCCGCTCCCGCAGCCGGTCCAGCAGCTCAGGCGTGAAGTGGAGTCCCGCCGTCGGCGCCGCGGCCGAGCCTGGTCGGTCGGCGAAGATCGTCTGGTATCGCTCCGGCTGGTCCAACCACTCCCGGATGTAAGGAGGCAGGGGCACGGTCCCGAAGCTCGGCAGCGCCGCCTCGAACCCCGGTGGGACGGCAAGGAGGACGACGCCGTGCTCCCGTCGCTCCACGACTTCGACCGCTAGGTGCGGCGCATCGCCAGCCCGTGGTTCCAGGAGCAGCCGGTCGACGCTGCTCAGGCGGCGAGCGGGACGGGCGAGCGCAAGCCAGCGCTCGTCCGCCTCTGGGCGCAACAACAACAACTCGATGCGACCCCCGCTGCCGGCCCGGTGGGCGAAGAGCCGGGCCGGATTGACGCGGCTGTCGTTGACGATCAGGAGATCGTTCGTGGCCAAGAGGCTGGGGAGATCGCGAATCGTGTGGTGCTCGATCCGGCCTCCGACCCGGTCGACCAGCATCAATCGACCACCGTCGCGGACCGCCGGGGGACGCTGCGCGATCAACTCGACCGGCAATCGGTAGTCGAACGCGTCGACCCGCAACCCTTCGTTGATCGCCTCGGGCTCGGGCGCCGCCCGCTCTTCCACCTAAACCTCGCCGAACAGCCCCATCTGGCCGTCCCCTCCCGCCGCCGGCGGCGGCGTCGCCCCGAGGTGACGGTAGGCGCTCGGCGTCGCCATCCTTCCTCGGGGCGTTCGCTGGAGGAAGCCAAGCTGGATCAAGTACGGTTCGTAGACGTCCATCAGCGTGTCGGTCTCTTCGCTGATCGCCGCGGCCAGCGTATCGATCCCGACCGGTCCGCCCTCGAACTTGACGATGATTGCCCGCAGGATGCGGCGGTCGACGTCGTCCAACCCGAGCTCATCGATCTCGAGCATCGAGAGCGCGGCGTCGGCCACCCGCTCGGTGATCGCGCCCTCGCCCCTGACCTGGGCGAAGTCGCGGACGCGCTTCAGCAGCCGATTCGCCACCCGCGGTGTGCCGCGGGAGCGGCGGGCGACGGCCGAGGCGCCGGCCTCCGCCATCGGCACCGCCAGCAGCCCGGCCGAGCGGCGCACGATCTCCTCCATCGCTCCGATCTCGTAGAAGTCGAGCCGCAGCACGGCGCCGAACCGGTCGCGCAGGGGACCGGTCAGCAGCGCCAAGCGGGTGGTCGCCCCGACCAAGGTGAAGCGGGGGAGATTGATCCGCATCGTGCGGGCGGCCGGCCCCTTGCCGAGGATGATGTCGACCGCGTAGTCCTCCATCGCCGAGTAGAGCACCTCCTCGACGACCCGATTCAGCCGGTGGATCTCGTCGATGAAGAGCACGTCTCCCGACTTCAGATTGGTTAGGATCGAGACCAGATCGCCTTGCCGCTCGATCGCCGGGCCGGAGGTGATCCGGAACTGGACGCCCAGCTCGGCCGCGATGATCGCCGCCAGTGTCGTCTTCCCCAGCCCCGGCGGTCCGTAGAGCAGCATGTGGTCGAGCGGTTCCCCCCGCGCCTTGGCGGCGTCGATGAAGATCTGGAGGCTCCGCTTGACCCGGTCCTGCCCGACGTACTCCGCCAGCCGGCGGGGCCGCAGACCTCGCTCCGCGGTCGTGTCCTCGGCCCGCTTACCGGGCGCCACCAAGCGCGGCTCAGCCTCTGCCGAGCGGTTGTCGCCGCCCACCCTCGTCCCCCGCCCCGTCGTCGCCAGCGATGCCGGCGATCGACCGCTCGCCACTTAGCCGGTTCATCCTTCGTCGTCGACCAGCATGTTCGGGATGCCGTCGACGACCGGGAACCGCCGCCCGCAGACGCCGCAGACCAGCGTCTGCCCGTCGAGCCGGACCGGCTGTTTGTCGACCGGGCAGACGAGCAGCGCCAGCAGCGCCGGATCGATCGGAGATTCGGCAGCACGCTCTTCGACCACGCCCATCAGCCTCCTTCTCCGCCCGCGGCGGCCGGCGGCGTCGCCGGCGGCGAGGCCGCGGACCCCGCGCCGAGTCGAGCCAACGCCTGAACCGCCTCCTCGGCGTAGTATGACCCAGCTTCGTCCCGCGCGAGCCGCTGGTACTCCCGGATCGCCTCCTCTCGGCGGACGGGCGCCGCTCGCTCGAGCAACGACGCCAAGCCGAGCCGAGCGCCGGCGTCGCCAGGCTCGATCGCCAGCGCCCGCCGGAACTGGACCTCGGCGTCGGCGTCCCGCCCCAGCTCGGACAGCGTCGCCCCGAAGTCGCGGCGGTAGCGGGCATTGTCTGGATCGAGAGCGATCGCCCGCTCGTAGAGATCGACGACCTCCGATCCGTGCTTGTCCAGATCCAGGAGGTTGGCGAGACCGACGGCGGCCTCGGGATCGTCCGGTCGCGCCTCCGACCGCCGCCGCAACTCGGCCTCCAACTCGCCGGCTCCAGCGCTCGGCGGTGCGCTCCCCGCCTGCCGCTCCGTCCCGCGGAACGTCGCCGGACCGAGCGCCGCCAGCAGCAGCGACCCGACGATCATTGCCACGAAGAGCGCTCCGACCACCTTGAACGGGCCAAGATGACCGCGTCGACCGCTCCGGTGGCGGCTCCGCGTCCGACGCCCCTCTTTCGTCTCCCGCGATACCACGATCGGCGCCACCTCCGCGGTCCCTGCGGCGGATCGGCCCCGCCGTTGTGCTACACTCTTCGCCGCTGGCGAACGACCAGCGCGATCCCCGATAGCTCAATGGTAGAGCGACCGGCTGTTAACCGGTAGGTTCTAGGTTCGAGTCCTAGTCGGGGAGCCGCACCGGGGCGCCGATGCCCGGCATCGGTGCCCTTCTCATTGGTTCCGACGGCACTCCGAACACCCCACTCGCCCTCGGCCGCCGCCGGTCAGCGCGCTGCGTTAGACTCAGCGGCCCACAACTTCCCGTCTCGAGATCGGTTTGCCAGCTCGTGCCGCCCCCGCGCGGGACTTCCTCGACCGCTGCCCGGTCTCCGTTCAAATGCTGTAGGTGCCCTCGGTGGCCGCGACCCCGCCCCGTTCGACCAGGGTCGCCAGCGAGATCGACCTCAGGTAGTCGATCGAGCGGCACTGGAGTTCGTGCCAGACGGCGTGGACGGCGTCGTCCCCGGTCCCGTTCTCGCCGGGCGCCCGTCCGCGGCGTTGGGGGTGGGGATGGGCGCGGGGGTCGGGACCGTCCAGCACCAGCAGGATGTCCCAGAGGCTGACGTCTTCCGGTTCTCGCGCCAGGACGTGGCCGCCCATCGGTCCCCGCGTGCTGCGGACCAGACCGGCCCGGTTCAACGCCCCGAGCACTTGGTGCAGGTAGGCTTCCGGCACCCGCTGCCGGGCGGCGATGTCGCGGCTCTGGACCGGACCCTGGTTGTGGTGGCGGGCGAGGTCATAGAGGGCGCGGACGCCGTAGTCCGCCCGGCTGGAGACCCGCATTGAGCACCTCGTTCGCGCTGCCCGCTCGATAGCCGTCGAGGTCGAGCGAAACGTAGCGGTAGCCGGTGGCCTTGACGGCGGCCGACAGCTCATCCGCCCGCGCGACCGCGTTCGCCATCTGCTCCCGCGGCAGCTCGATCCGCGCCACCGCGTCGTGGTGCCGCACCCGGAAGCCCCGGAGGCCGAGATCGCGCAGCGCCCGCTCAGCGGCGGCCACCCGGCGCAGCTTCTCGACCGTGATCGGGTCGCCGTAGGCGAAGCGGGAAGAAAGGCAGGCGGCGGCGGGCTTGTCCCAGGTCCGCAGTTGGAACTTGGCCGCGAGGGCGCGGATCTCGTCCTTGGTCAGTCCGACCTCCTGCAACGGGCTCCGCACCCCGAGGTCACGGGCGGCCCGCATCCCTGGTCGAAAATCATCGAGATCGTCCGCGTTCGAGCCGTCGACCACCTGCGCCAGCCCGCGGGCGCGGGCGACCTCGGCCAGCTTGCCGTAAAGCTCCGACTTGCAGAAGAAGCAGCGCTGGTGGCTGTTGTTCGCGTAGCGGGGGTCGGTCAACTCCATCGTGGTCACGACCACGTACTCGGCACCGATCTCGGCCGCCACCTGGCGCGCTTCCTCCATCTCTTCGGCCGAGTAGGTCTCGCTGAGCCCGGAAGCGGCGAGGGCCTTCCCCCCCAGGGCCTGCCGGGCCGCGAACAGGAGCAACGTGCTGTCGACGCCGCCGGAGAACGCGACCAGCACCGACTCGAGACCAACCAGGAGGTCTCCCAACCGGCCGTACTTTTCTTCGGCCGCAACCGAAACATCCGGGGGAGCAGTGGCAAGCACCGGGGAGCCTTTCACGATCAAGGGCAGGCGCCGGCGGCCGACCGGCGACCTGATGCTACCAGTGGCCGACGGGACATAGCAAACGCCGCCGCGCCACTCTCTACGCTGAGCGCTCCCGTTGGAGACCGCCGTCGACCACTCGACCCGGTCCCGCTCCGACGGGCGGCGCCGCCCCCTAGCACTCCTGCAGGGAGCAGGGGACGCGGTCATCCCCAGCTCTGCAGAGCGACCAGACCGCACGGGCGACGCCGCGTTGCCTATGGACCGCCGTCGGACTTGCCCCACCGGCTTCAACGAAACTGTTCGCCCCGCCCGCTCCTGCTATTCTCTCCGTTCCGTCCCGCGCGTCTCCAGAGGCCGAGGAGACGCCGCGACGTGGCAGGGAGCGCCTTCGACACCTCCGTCGCCGCCCTGGGGTAGCGGTGCCCTTGGCCACCGAGCGACGGAGCGGCGGAGAGCTGCCGCAACCCCGACGATAGCCGGCCGGGGAGTCAAGGCGTGGCGCCGGTGCCAAGACGAAGCCGAGATGGAGGGGCGAGGGTGATCGTCTGCGATCGTTGCGGGCATCAAAACGAGGCCGGGAGCCGCTTCTGCTCGAACTGCGGCAATCGCCTCCTGGTCGCAGACGAGACCGCCTCGCAGAGGGAGCCTCCGCCTCCCTCCCCGCCGCGGGATCCGTTCCGAACCGATCTCCCGCCGACCCCTCGGCGACCACCCAGCCCTCCACCGGCGCCCGACCTGCCCCCCATCAGCAGCAATCGGGAGACCGGAGACCTGCCACCGACCCATCCCGAGTGGCGGATGTCCTCCGCCGGTCCGCTGCCAGACCCGCCGCGCCGCCGCCGCTGGGTCGTCGTCCTCTTGGTGATCCTCGGCGTCTGCGTCCTCATCTGCGTGGCCATCGTCGTGTTCATCTCCTCCGAACCTGGCGCGCGCTTCGCCAACGACCTCGCGACGCGAATCGCCGAAGCCGCGACCCAACAGGCGGAGCAGTAGCGCAAAGACTTCATTCCGTTTTATCGTTAGACTCGCCTGGACTCTCCAGCAGGCAGGGTCCGTTTCCATCGTCCGGAAGAGGAGATTGAAGGAAAGCTGCCATGACCGAACGAATCGATCAGTCAACGTCACCGCTTGGACGCACTCTTGAGGGCGCGGTTGATCGCCGTCGCCTCCTTCTGCGCGGCGTCGTCGGCGCCGTCGCGCTTGGGCTCGTGGGCAACAGCCAGCCCCTGGGCAGTCTGGCGCAGGACGCGACGCCGAGTGCTTCGCCGAGCAGCGGCGCCGCACCTTCGGGGGCCGGGACGGAGCCGGGCAGCCGCTCGATCACTCACGAGGAGGCGATCGCGCAGATCAAGGAAACCTACGGGATCTTCGATGACGTCCCACAAGGCGGACGCGTCATCATCCCGACGTCGTCCGACTTGCAGACGCTCAATGGAATCTTGACCTCCGACGCGACCAGCGCCCTCGTCGCGGATCAAGTGTTCGAGGGACTGATCGGCCTGAATCCCGACACCGGCGCCCTCATCCCCACACTTGCCCAGTACTGGGAGCTGGCGGAGGACGGGATCACCTATACCTTCTACCTCCAGCCGGATGTGCGCTGGCACGACGGTCAACCCTTCACGGCCGAGGATGTCGTCTTCAGCTTTGACGCCGTCCTCAACAACGAGATCAATAGCGACTATCGCTCGTCGGTCGCGGCCGTCACCGCCTCCTACCGCGCCATCGACCCGCAGACGTTCGAAATCACGGCCAAAGACCGCTTCGTCACGTTCCTCGGCGACTCTCCGGCCTCCGTCCGGATTGTGCCGAAGCACATCTGGGAGAACGTCCCGCCCGACCAGTGGCCGAACGATCCCGGCAGCACGGGGGATGACCCCAGCCGAGTCGTCGGAACCGGCCCATTCCGGTTCGAAGAGCGGACGCTCGGGGATAGCATTACCCTCGCACGCTTTGACGAATACTGGGACGGCCCGCCGCCTCTCGACGACGTGGTGATCCGGATCGTCCCCGATACCGAGGCTGAGATCGCGGCGCTCCTCGCGGGCGAAGTGGATATCGTCTCCACCGTCTCGTTCGCCCGCGTCGAGGAACTGCAAGAGACCCCCGGCATCAACGTGGAGACATACTCGACCGGCACCTTCTGGTACTACATCTACAATCTCGATCCAGACGTGACCCCATTCTTCCAAGATGCCCGTGTTCGGCGAGCGCTCTTCTCGGCGATTGATCGCCAAGCGCTCGTTGACAACATCACGTTCGGTTACGCCGAGGTCGCCCAAGGCACGCAGCCGGTCAACTCGATCGCCTACTCTCCGAATCGGATCGAAACGCAATACGCCTACGATCCGGACCTGGCGCGCGCCCTGCTCGATGAGGCCGGCTGGGTCGACACCGACGGCGACGGCATCCGGGACAAAGACGGGGTCCCCCTGGAGATCGAGTGGTTGACAGTCGCGGGCGTCGGTGAGTACGAGACCATGCTGGCTGCGATTCAAGAGTGGTGGCGCGAGATCGGGGTCGCGATGTCGCCCGTACCCGTCGACTTTCCGACTCTGCTGGACCGGCAAGAGAGCCACGACTTCCAGATCATGAACCTGGCGTTCAGTTGGTCACCGCCAACGTGGGATCAAGGACCCATGTTCCGGACCGACTCTTACGAGGGCGGTTTCAACTACGCTCGCTACAGCAATCCGGAGTTCGACCGGCTCGACGACGAGCAGCGGCTCGAGCAGGACACCGAGCGGCGCATCGAACTCCTGATCGAGCAATCCAACATCGTCAACGAAGACCTGCCGGTCGGCATCCTCCTCTTCCGCGACCAGCGGGTCGCCTACTCCGAGCGGCTGGGCAACTATTTCGCCCGCACTAAGGGCACCAGTCACCTCTGGAGCCTCCCCTGGGTTTTCATCGAGGAGTAGCATCCGTCGTCCTTGGCGCGGGGCATTCTGCCCCGCGCCGAGGGCCGGTGACTCGGGAGTTGACTTACGCCGTCATCCCGGATTTTCCCTCGGGCTCTGGCAGGACTAAGCGACCTATCGGAGCCCGCTGTCCGTTCCCCTAGACCTGGACCATTCCCGAGTTGATAGGGGTAAACTCGATGCTACGATTCGTCATCCGCCGCGTCCTGGTGATGATCCCCTTGCTCTTCGTCGTGACATTCTTGGTCTTCGCCATCGTCAACCTTGGTCCTGGGTCGCCCCTCACCCAGTACCAAGAGAACCCCAGGATGAGCCGTGAGGACATCCAGCGAATCAAGGAGAATCTCGGGCTGGACCGTCCATGGCCTGAGCGCTACGCGCTGTGGCTCGGGAACTTCCTCCGCGGGGACCTCGGATACTCGTTCATCAATGGTGCGTCCGTATCGAACACGATTGCAACGGTCCTCCCCAACACGCTGCTGCTCACTGGGTCGGCAACGCTGCTCGCTCTGGTTGTGGCGGTCCCTTGCGGCATTCTGGCCGCGGTTCACCGCAATTCCTGGTTCGACAACCTCGTCTACTTCCTCGGCACGGCAATGGCCTCAATTCCGACGTTCTGGTTGGGCTTCATGTTCATCATCCTCTTCGCCGTCCGTTTCCAGGAGTGGGGGCTACCCTCGCTCCCCGTGGGAGGCATGATCGACTACCGCGGCGACGGCGGTCTGCTCGACCGCGCCCGACATCTGGTCCTCCCCACAGTCTCGCTCGCACTGTTGAGCATGTCAAGCTGGATGCTTTACATTCGCAACCAGATGCTTGAAGTGGTCCGCACCGATTACATCAGAACCGCGCGAGCGAAAGGGCTTCGAGAACGGGCGACCCTCTACGGTCACGGTTTCCGCAACGCGTTGATCCCATTGATCACGCTGGTGGGACTGAGCCTCCCGGACCTCTTCGGCGGTGCCTTCATCATCGAGACAATCTTTGCCTGGAACGGAATGGGCCGGGTGACGGTCAATGCCGCGGTCAACAACGACTACACCGTGATCATGGGCGGCTTCCTGCTGACCGCGTTCTTGACCCTCTTCGGCAACCTCATCGCCGACGTGGTTTACGCACTCGCCGACCCCCGGATCCGCTACGACTGATCTGGGATGCTCGGCGCGATGGTCGATGGACGATAGAACCGTTCGTTCCGCGAGGGGTGCAGGAGAAGACGATGGCGGCCGAGCGATCGCGGGCGTTGGTGGCGACGACGACTTCCGAGGTGTCTGATGCCGACGACGACCTCCGGCTCTCTCCTCTCCACCGAGGACGAGGTCGCGCGCCCGCGGGCTTCTACCACTCGGCCTGGCGACGCTTCAAGCGAGACAAGTTGTCCCTCTCCTCGCTCATCCTCGTCGGGTTCATCATCGCCTTCGTCCTGGCCGCACCCCTCATTTCTCGCTACGTCTCCGGCCAGGACTTTAGAGCCGGTCAGCTCGGGAACCAGCTCAAACCTCCCTTCACGGACGGACATCTCCTCGGTACCGACGCGAACGGCCGCGATCTCCTCACCCGCCTCGCCTATGGTGGGCGCGTCTCGCTCCTGGTTGCCGGGCTTGCTACCTTGGCCATCCTCCTGATCGGAGGCATGATCGGCGCGCTCGCCGGCTACTATGGCAGGGTGGTCGACGCCATCTTGATGCGACTGGTCGATGTCTTGCTGACGATTCCCTTCCTGCCGCTGCTGATTCTGGTCTCGGCCGTCTACAAGCCAGGCCCGATCGGCTTAGCGCTGCTCCTCGCGGTCCTCGGTTGGGCAGGAGTAGCACGCCTCATACGCGGCCAAGTCCTGGCTCTTCGGAGCCAGGATTTTGTCGACTCAGCTAGAGTTGTCGGAGCATCAAACGGCCGGATCATCTTCCGTCATATTGTCCCGCACGTGGTCCCCATCATCGTCGTCTGGGCTTCCCTTGCGATTCCGAGCCTGATCTTGACCGAAGCGGCGCTGAGCTTTCTCGGCTTCGGCGTCCAAGTGCCCACCCCTTCGTGGGGCAACATGCTCGAGAGTGCCAAAGACTTCTACACCCGCTCCTGGACCAACGTCTTCATCCCTGGATTCACGATCTACATCACCGTCCTCGCGATCGGACTCGTGGGGAAGGGCCTTCGCGACGCCCTCGATCCTCGCCTCAACGGCTGAACGAGGCCCGGGCATGGCAGAGTCGCCACGTTGAGGCGCGGCTGCTCCTCTCTTCGCCGGCAAGAAATCAGCTTCGTCCTGGAGGGATGGCGTGCCGTCGTCCAAAGGAGGGCCGGGCCGGCACGCGAGCCGGCCCAGCCCTCCTTCGACATGAGAGGCCCTACACGTCGTCGGGGTCGGTGAAGCTCGGCCGTCGCCGGCTGTCCGCCGGGCGACTGGAGAAGTCGTTGCCGGGGCCGCGGCTCGCCGCCGCTGGAGCGGGCGGAGCTGGCCGGCGCTCCCCGGAGAAACCGCCGCCATCCCCCATCGGCGGGCGCGGCGGGCCGCCTCCATCGCGGCGCGGCGGACCGCCGCCGTCCCGCCGCGGCCCCCGCTCCGCCGTCGGCTCCGGCAGCTCGCCGGTCAGCGCCGCTC
>JBBSNJ010000003.1:0-19430 GCA_038232775.1 Thermomicrobiales bacterium | reverse complement strand
GTCAATCTCTTGCCCGACTATGGTACGATACTTTAAAAGTGGGGTAACGTCGGGTTGCCCGGCTGCGGCGACGGTTGGTCGCCATTCGACCCAATGAGGTGCTTCAATTCCAGCCTCCCGTTCTCGTCGAGGACGATCGACCTCGGCCGCGGAGACGGCGACCGCTGATCGCCCGACCGCCCTTTCTGTTGTTCCCGCCCCGTCGCCGACCAGTGTTGAAGAAGGTGTGGAGCGCTCGCCTGGCGGCGATTCCGCGAGTGATGGGCAGGGAAGAATCGCCCCCGGGTTGGCCTGGCGCCGGATCGACCTCCATCTCCACACTCCGGCCTCGGTCGACTATCAGGAGCCACGCGTGTCCGCGCTCGACCTCCTGCGGCGGGCTGAAGAGCGGGAGCTCGACCTGATCGCCTTCACGGACCACAACTCGGTCCGAGGCTACGCCGACCTCTGGCGCGAGATCGAAGACCTCGAGTTGCTCGAATACTTGAAGCGGTTGGAGCCGGCCGAGCGTGACCGGCTGGCGGAGTACCGGCGGTTGCTCGGCCGTGTCCTGGTGCTGCCGGGGTTCGAGTTCACGGCGACGTTCGGCTTCCACATCCTGGCGATCTTCCCCGAGCGCACCAGCGTCCGGCTGATGGAGCACCTGCTGCTGCTGCTCGGGGTGCCGGAGGAGCGCTTCGGCAGCGGCGAGGTCGGGGCGACGACAGACGTGTTGCGGGCCTACGAGATCCTGGCCGAGCACGGCGCGTTGGTGATCGGCGCCCACGTCAACTCCACCCACGGCGTGGCGATGCAGGGCTTGCGGTTCGGCGGGCAGACTAAGATCGCCTACACGCAGGACGAGCACCTCCACGCGCTGGAGGTGACCGATTTGGCGCTCGGTCCGCACCGGCGTTCGACCCAACGCTTCTTCAGCGGGATCAAGGCCGAGTATCCGCGGCGGATGCACTGCATCCAGGGTTCGGACTCCCACCGGGTCGAGCGCGACCCGCAGCGAGAGACGAACCTCGGCGTCGGCGATCGGGCGACCGAGGTTCTCCTGCCGGAGGTTTCGTTCGCGGCGCTCAAGGCGCTCTTCGCTGGGGAGGACTTCGAGCGAACGCGCCCGGCTCAGCCGGACCTGGACGAACTGGCGGCCGCCAGGGCGGAAGGGAACACGGCGATCCAGGCGTTCCACGAGAACTTGAGCACGAAGCGGACCGGCGTCGGCCACGTCCTACGCGACGTCGTGGCGCTGGCGAACGGGGAGGGCGGTACGGTCTTCGTCGGTGCCAGCCCGTTCGAGAAGCGCCCGGTGGCTGGAGTCCCCGACGCGGCGGCGGCGGCGACGGAGTTGATGAACGAGGTGACGGCCCAGGTCTCGCCGACGCCGGAGGTGGTCGTCGAGACGCTGATGACCGGCGGGAAGGATGTGCTCGCGGTCCGCGTCCGGCGTGGGCGAGAGAAGCCCTACGCGCTCCAACCGGGTGCAATCCTGGTCCGGGAGGAGGGAGGGTCGGTTCCGGCCAGCCGCGATCAGATCGTGGCGATGGTCCAGGAGTCGGCGGGCGGGATGGCGGCGGGGACGCGGGCGGTGGCGGCGGCGGTCGCGGGCACCGGGGCCGCGGCGAACGGCGCCGCCACATCAGTCAGCCGGGGGACCGCGACCCGTCGAGGTGGCGGGCGACCAGGGCGGAACGCGATCGCAGATGAAGTCGAGCCCCAAGCGGAAACCGAGCCGGAGACGCCGGCTGTGCCCGCCGGATCGCCGCTGGTGGAGTACAGCGAGGAGGCGGAGCCGGACCCGATCGCGCCCACCACGGGCGTGGAGGTGGTCTTTTCCCTGGAGCAGGACGGGGTGCGGTACTACACCCTGCGCGATCTGCGCTACCACAAACTGATCCACAACGTGACGCGGCAGACTGGACGGCGACTGTGGCGGTCAGCGATCGTCCAGCGCGAGGAACAAGCGGTCGAGGAAGCGGACGGCCGCTGGCAGGGCGACTTCGGGTTCTGGCGGTCGTACCGCTCGCGCGGCGGCGAGCGCCGGTACAACCTCCTCTACCGGGGCGATAGCGATTTGCGCGTCTTCTACGGTGTCAGCGAAGGAGGGATGGACGACCGCTGGCGGGCGCTGCTGGCGACGGAGCGCGAGGGGACGAAGGCGTAGCGCCTTGGCGAGCTGTCGCGGGCGGGATCGACTTCTGCCCGCGCCGCCCTGCCTGGTCCGGCAAGGCGGCGCGAAGGGCACCGGGAGCGCACTAGCGACCGGCGACGACCACCTCGGCGTCGAAGAGGACGGGGAGGCGGCCGGTCCAGGGACCGTGCCGGGTGCCGAGCAGCCACGGTTTCTGGACAAACATCGGGATCCAGTTTGCGATCGGGATGTAGACGGCGTTCTGGAGGACGAGCTCTTCGCCCTGGCGGTAGAGGTCGTTGCGGGTCGCCTCGTCCTGCTCGGTGTCGGCTTCGGCCATCAGCTCGGTGAAAGCCGCGGCGTCGGCACCGGGGTCGAAGTTGGCGCTCGGCTCGAGGTCGGGACTCCAGTTGAAAACGCCCGCCATGAACGAAGAATCGGGCGAGCAGACCAAGCTGAGCAGGTGCGGCGTGTCGGTGACGTACTGCCACCAGATGATGTCGAACTGGCGGCCGCCGTCGTCGGACAAGAGTTCGGCGAGCTGCTCGACGGTGCGGCTGTCGTCGAGGGTGATGGTGACGCCGAGGGTCTCCTCAAAGCCGGCGAGGACCTCGCTGACGCGCTCGATCTCTTCTGGGGATTCACCAGCGGGAATGTAATAGACGACCTCGGGGAAGTCTTGTCCGTCCGGGTAGCCGGCCTCGGCGAGGAGACTCCGAGCCGTGTCGGGATCAAACTCCAGACCCTCGGGCGGCTCGTAGCCGGCCAACTCCCGGACAGCCGGCGGGATGAAGGCCGACGACGGCGTCCACGTCCCCTGGTAGATCTCGGAGTAGCGCTCGCGATCAAGGGCGAGGGCGAAGGCGCGGCGGACGCGGACGTCGCCGAACGGCTCCTGCTGGAAGTCCATCGCAAGGGAGCGGACGGTGCCGGGGAACTGGTCGAGGCGGATCAACTCGGCCGCCAGCGTTTCGTCGGCCTCGACCTCGCCCAGGAGGGAGAGGGGGACGTCGGCGGAGACCGCTTCGTCGTCCAAGTAGCGGTCGAGCGCCTCGCGGGCGGCGTCGGGGCCGGTCAGGATCGGCCAGACGATGCGCTCGAGGGAGGGCGGGGGGCCGCCGTAGTAGTTGGGATTCGGCACCATCGTGAACTCGGTGTCGAGCTGAAAGGTGTCGAACTGCCAGGGACCGGTGCCGGCACCATTGATGACGAAGTCGCGTTGCCCGGTGTCCCGGAGGACCAGGGGGTCGACCACGGCCCAGACAAAGGCGGCGAGGTAGGACGTGAAGAAGCTGACCGGTTCGGCGAGGGTGATCTCGACCGTCGCCTCGTCGGGGGCGCGGAAGCCGATCTGGGCGCCCTCCGCCTGATCGAGGAACTCCTGGTAGCCCGCCACGTACCGCATGAAGAACGCCATCGGCGAGGGATTGGCGGGGTCGAGGGCGCGGACCCAGGACTGGACGAAGTCGCCGGCGACGACCGGGTTGCCGCTGGCGTAGAAGGCGTCCGGCCGGATGCGGAACGTATAGGTCAGCCCGTCATCGCTGACGGCGTAGCTCTCGGCCAGATCGAGCTCGGGTCGGCCGAGCTCGTCGTAGCGGAGGAGGCCGCCCCAAACGTTGGGGTACATCACCCAGAACCCGCCGTAGTCGGCCGAGCGGTGGGGATCAAGCGAGATTTCCTGGCCGAAGGCCTCGAAGGGGACCATGATCTCGGCCCCTTGCTCGATCTCGCCCTCCTGCCGGGCGCGGGCGACGGCCGTTCGCCGGCCGACGCCCGATTGGGCGGCGGCGACGGCGCCGCCGGTGATGGCCGACCAGCGGAGGAGGTCGCGGCGGCTTGGGCTGTGGGACCCCGAGCCAGCGCGGAGGGTGCGCCAGAGTTCGTCGAGCTCTCGCCGCTGGCGGAGATTCAAGGCGGGAGAAAGTTGTCGCTGCCGAACGCCGGCCATTCGCTGGTCCTCCTCACTGCATCGTCAGGCGCCAAGGATAGTCAGTCCGACGCGGGGCGACCAGGGACAATCGCCCTCCCGCCGAGGGAGGGGCGACCCCGCGATCACCCTCGAAGACCACAACGAATGGCCCCCGAGAACGGTTCCCCCCCGACGCGACACCAAGGCTCGCGACAGTCGCGGACGGCTAGCCCGGTCTGTCCGCCAACGGAACCCTTTCTACCAAGAGCACGAGCCGCGGCCCCCTCCAGTCGGGCAGCGGCGGCTGATCGCGGTTGCCTGCTATGGCTCCTCGTTGAGGTCCACGACCAAGAGGATGGAGCTGGTGCCGGAGACGTTCTCCTCCGCACTCCGGTAGGTGACGCTGGCCAGCGCCTGCAAGGCGAGGAGGTCGCCGCCGGCGACCGGGGACGCGACCGCGGTGCCTCCCCCGAAGAAGTCTTCGCAGGCCTCGCCGTCGAAGTCCTGGTCGAGGTCGTAGTTGGCGAGTGGGTCGTCGTCGAATGCGTCCTGGGCCGCCGCTTGGCTCTCGATCGCGCCGCAAGCTGGATCGGCGTCGATGTTCGTCTCGTCGCCGCCGGTCTCGATCAGATCGAACAGGCTCAGCAGGCCGATTAGTTGGCCGACGTTGACGAAGGAGACGGACGATGTCTCCTCCGGCAGGGCGTCGATCGCCGTTCGGTAGAGCGGTTCGTCGGCGAGCGAGTCCGCTGGACCTTTGAGGTAGGCATCGACGCCCCCGCCGAGACCGATCAGGAGCTCGTCACCGATCACCCCGAACTCGGCCCGGAGGCCCCCTAAAGCCTCCGTCGGTTGGACCACGAAGAGGGGTTCAGCGTCGACCTGCCGCGTGGTGAGCTCGATCACCGGCTCGCCGTCGGCCTGGCCGGCGCTGGCAATCCGGCGGGCGATCTGACCGACGCTGGAGGCGACGAGCGCTTCGTCGTCGAGATCGAGCGCGACGATGCCATCGAGGGCGAAGCCGCCGCCGGTGAAACCGGGCAGAGCATAGGCGAGGACGTAGTCACCGGCGACCTGGCCGAGGAGGTCGCCGCGGAGGTCGAAACCGATGGTCTCGTCGGCGGCAGCGATCTGCCCCTCGACGTACTCCGGATCCAGAACTGCAAACGCGTTGTCCAGCTCCTGGCCCGTGCTTTGGCCGGTGACGGTATTGATGACTTGGGCGACGTTGACGGCTAGGGCGCTGGCGCTGCCGGCCGGGAAATTGCCGGCGGCGAAGAAGAAAGTCCCGGCCGGGACGCGCTCGGCGGCGGTGATCTCCGCGTTGTCCGGCATCTGGTCGAGCAGGGGGCTCCCCGGGGGGAGGATCTGGACGTTGTCGAGACGGAAGCCCGGGTCGTCGGCGTAGAGGACGAGGCCGGAGTCGATGTCGTAGACCGCGTCGCCGAGCCCGGCGTACTGGGGGGTGAAGGCCGCCAGCGCCTCCTTCGCCTCCGGCGGCAGAGCGGCCCCGATCTGAGGGCCGTTGAAGTACCCGAACAGGATCGCCTCCTCGGCGAGGCGGCCGCGAACCTCCGCTGCCCCGTCCTCCTCGGCGAGACTGCGGGCATCGCCGCGGCCGACGTCGATGATCGGCTCGAGGTCAGCCGGGGAGCCAGCGACCAGGATCGCGTCGTCGAGGCGGGCCAGGGCGACGCCTCCTTCGGTCCCGAAGCCGAGGCCGAGGTCGGCGAGCGCTTGGTTCTGCAGGAACTCGATCTCGATGCCGTCGTAGTCGAACGACTCCCGGTCGGCGCCGTCCAACGCTCGGAGCGCCTCCCAGGCGGCATCGGGGTCGCCGGGGAGCAGGATCCCGGCGAGGCCCTGGGCGGGGAGCGAGTCGAGATCGAGGACGGGCGTCGCCATGCCCTCAGCCAGCGTGGACGGCGACGCGGGCGTGGCGGCGGCGAGTCCGCCGCTGGCTTCGACCTCGGCCATGATCCGGGGGACGATCGGCGGTGAGACGACGACCGCCAGTTCGCCGCCGAAGAGCGGATCGTCCCCCGGCGCCGAGCCGTCGGCCACCCCCGCCTCGCCGAGGATGTCGGCCCGGAGGTCGGAGAGAGCCGCCGGGAAGCCGAGCCGGGTCAAGAGCTCTTGGGTCTGCCGCCACTGGTCGCCGGAGAGATCGAGGTCGACCGAGAAGTAGGCGAGCGCGTCGGAAGGCACCAACGAGGCCGAGGCGGGCAGGTCGCCGCGCTCCTGGGCGACCGCTCGCGGCGCGAGCGGACCCGCCAAGGAAAGCAGCGCTCCGGCAGCCAGGACCAGCGACAGAACGGGTCGGGCGGCCCGAGATGGACCGCCCGAGCGCACCGTGTCGACGGCGTGAGCTGACGAGGACGCTAGGAGTCGGAGTCCCGTTCCTCGATGATCAGGATCGCGCTCGTGGCGAAGACTCCTTCCTCATCCCCCTGGTAGCTGACGGCGGCCAGGGCCTGGACGGCGCTCGGGCTGCCGGCGGCGACGGGTGAGGCGGCGGGGGTGGCGCTGACGAAGAAGTCCTCGCAGGCGTCCCCGTCGAAGTCCTGGTCGAGCGCGGCGTTCTCGAACGGATCGGCGTCGTACGCTTCCTGGGCCTCGGCTTGGCCGGCGTAGTCGGCGCAGGCGAGATCGGCGTCGAGCGTGCCGCCGCCGAGGTCGTCGCCGAGAACCCCCGTGGTCTCCAGCAGGGTGACGATCTGGCTAATGTCGAGGTAGACGATCTGGTAGGGATCGTCCGGCAAGTTCGCGAAGACCGCCTGGTAGCGCTCATCGTCGGCCAGAGCGTCGGCCGGGCCGTTGAGGTAGTCGTCGACTCCCAAACCGATGCCGGCCAAGAACTCTTCGCCGACGACGCCGAACTCGGCCGAGAAGGCGTCCAGCGCCTCTGGATCGCGGAGGACGAAGAGGCGGTCGCCGTCCACCGGGCGGGTCGAGATGTCGATCGACGTGTCTCCCTGCTCCTGGACGGTGGTGTCGATGAAGCGGGCGAGGCGGGTCAGGCTCTCGGCGACGGTCGTCTCGTCGTCGAGACCGGAGGCGATGACGCCGTTGAGGTCGAGGCCGCCGGCGGTGAAGCCGGGGAGGGAGAAGGCGACCGCGAACTCGCCGACGAATCGGTCGAAGAGGTCGGACCGAAGGTCGAAACCGAGGATGTCCTCGGCCGCGGCGAACTGGCTCTCGACGTACTCGGGGTTCAAGGTGGCGAAGGGATCATCCGGCGCCGGAGTCGCGGCGACGTCGCCGAAGGTCTGGGCGACCGCCTGGGCGGCGACGAGCGCGAGCCCGTCGAGGGCGCCGATCGGGCCGAGGTCGGAGCCGGCAAAGTAGAAGAACGTCTCGGCCGGGACGCGCTGATCGCTGACCAGATCGAGGTCGGCGTCGGGCACCAGATCGAGCAGCGGGCTACCGGGGGGGATGACATTGACCGAGTCGATCCGAAAACCGGGCTCGTCGGCCGAGATGGTGAAGCCGGTCATTGTGTTGAAAGCGTCGGCGCCGAGATCGGCGTACTGCGGGGTCGCGGAGAAGAGCGCGTCGATCGCCTCCGGCGGCAAAGCCTCACCGATTCGCTCGCCGTTGGCAAATGCGAAGAGGAGGACGTCCTCGGGCAAGGCACCGCGAACCTGGCTCAGCGCGTCGAGACCGGCGATCGCCGGCGCGTCGCCGTTGGCGACGTCGATGATCGGCTCGATGTCGGCCGGCGACGGGGCGATCAAGATCGAGTCGTCGAGGCGGGCGAGAGCGGTCCCGAGGCCCTCCACGTCCGAGGTGCTGGGAGCCCGGTAGTCGATGTCGACGCCGTCGTAGTCGACCGTCTCGAACGGCTCCCCGCTATCCGCCGCGATCAGCTCCTGAATCGTCTCCTCGGTCGCGTCGGCGTCGCCGGGGGTGAAGATGACCGCGATCCCGGTCGGCGCCGCCTCCTCGGCCGCGACCGGGCTCGCCACTCCGGTGGCGGGGGTGGCCTGGCCGTCCAACGCTGAGAAGGGGTCGTTCCCCATCATCATGCCCAGCCCGGCAGACTGCTCAAAGAGCTTGATGGCGGTCTCGGCGGCGGCCGGGGAAATGACGACGGTGATCTCGCCGCCGAACAACGGGTCGTCGGCAGGGACGTCACCGTCGACCAGATTGGCTTCCTGAAGAATGGCGGCGCGGAGATCGCTCAGGGCGTTCGGTTGGCCGAGCCGGGTTAGCAGTTCCTGGGTCTGCGCCCATTGGTCGCCGGCGATGTCGAGGTTGACTGAGAGGTAGAGGAGCGTGTCGTCGGGAACGAGGGCGGCGCTCTCGGGGAGGGCGACGTCGTCCTGGGCGGCGGCGGCAAGGGGAGTGCCGAGGACGCCGGCGGCGAGGCCGGAGAGCAGGGCGGCGGAGAGAGCGAGCCGCCCGAGCCGGGCGGCGCCACGGGCGGGAGCGGCGCGGAGGGTTTCGATCATGGAAGCGGTCTCCTCGGTGCTTCGGTCCGGGGGTCAGTCCTCGCGGTTGGGCACGTCGGGGGTCGGGTCCCGCCTCCTCGTCGGGATTGAACGAGCCTACAGTTGGCGCGCTTGACGAAAACGGCGCCGCCTTTTCGCTCCGTCGGAGCGACTAGGCGGAGGAGAACCAGGTTGGCAAGGGTGACGCGGCCAGCCGGAGGAGACCAGAGGCGCGGAGCAGCGCGTCTTGGTGGGCGGCGAGATCCGCTCGCCACTCATCACGATAGCCCGAGACTTCGACGAAGGCGTCGTCGAGTCCGAGCGCGGCCAGCCCGACCAGGCCGGACGGAGTGAAGGCGGTTAGCGAGAGCCCGATCAAGGACGGGACGGTGCCGTGACCGGCGGCCCACGCGGTGGAGGAGGCACCTCTGGACCGCGAGGGAGGGACAGCGAGGTTCGATTCGACGGCGGGCTCGTAGGAACCGGCCCGGCCGAAGGGATCGACCGCCGCGCTCCGCGGCAGCGACACGACGATCACGAGCCAGAGGGCGGCAACCGCGGGCGCGGCGGCGAGGGCGGCCGCGAGCAGCGATCGCTTCGATCTCCTCGCTCGTCGTTCCGTAGCCGGGAAGCGGACGGCTGACGTAACCGGCTGCGGGGAAGCGCCCTCCATCAGGGAGGCCCAGCCCTGGAGCTTGAGGCCGGGCGGGGGCGCGAGGAGATCGTCGAGGTCGCGCGTTCGCCGGAGCGTGGCCGACCATTCGAGGCCGTCCTCGTGGTTGGAACCCTCGGCGTCGTCGAGGACCTGATCGAGGTCGAGGATCGGAGTGAGGTCGTCGATGTTCACCCGGTGCCTCCCGAGCGGTGAGCCGTCTCCGGCGCCTCCGGTGAGAGGATCAGCCGGAGCTTGGCGTAGGCGCGGTGCTGGGCGACCTTGACCGAGCCGAGGGTGCGATTGAGAACGCGGGCGATCTCGGGACCCGTGAGGCCGGCGAGCCGGAGCTCGACGATGCGGCGCTGGTCGGTAGAGAGGAGGGCGAGCGCCGCCAGGAGGCTGCGGCGGGTCTCCGCCGCGAGGGCGACCGCCTCGGGCGCGGCGTCGCGGCTCGGGTCGGGGAGATCGCCGGCGACCTCGATCGGGGCCTCGGCTCGGCGGTCGCGGACACGATAGCCGTCGGTGATGACGTTGTGGGCGATGGCGAAGACCCAGGAGCGGAAGGTCGCGTCTCGCCGGTGCTGGTAGCGGGGGAGGGCGGCGAGGGTACGAGCGAAGACGAGGGAGGTGGCGTCGGCGGCGTCCTCGGGGTTGCCGAGGCGGCGATGGCAGTAGCGGTAGATGGGGTCGAAATAGTGATCATAGAGGGGGGCGAAGGCGGCGGGGTCGTGCCGGGCGCGGTCGATCAGTCCGACCTCGTCGGGGGGCGACGGGGACCGAGGGTCCGTCGCCGGACGGTCTGACGCGCGTGGTGCCAGCAGCATGGTCCCCATTCATCCCCCTCGAGCGCTGGCCGCGCTCGCTCCGAACGGGTGAACGCGGCTGCAAGGGAAAGGATACGGGTCGCACGCGACCAAGCGGCGGCCCCCGGAGCGATCGCTCCAGGGGCCGCCGCAGGGGTGAGGCCGGTGGTCGGCTCCGAACTGCCGGTTATCCCGCGTCCTCGATGAAGAGGATGCCGGAGCTGCGACGGAAGCCGTTGGACTCGTAGGCGACGAGCCCGAAGGCGCGGAAGGCGGAGAGGTCGAGGTCCGCGACCGGGGAGGCGACCGGGGAGGCGACCGCCTCCGGCGTCGCGCTGCCGAAGAAGTCCTCGCAGGCCTCACCGTCGAAGTCCTGGTCGAGGTCGAAGGTGTCCTCGTCGAAGGCGTCGTAGGCTTCCTGGGCCTCGGCCTGGGTGTCGTAGTTCTGGCAGGAGGGGTCGGCGTCGATCATCGAGCCGCCGCCGGCCATGTCCGACTCGGCCAGCCCCTGGAGCAGGGGGACGATCTGGGCGAGGTCGACGTAGAGCCGGCCGTTGACCTCGGACGGGAGCGCGGCCATCACGTCCTGGTACTGCGCGTCGTCGGCCAGCGCGTCGATCGACTCGTCGCCGTAGTCGTCGATCGCGGAGCCGAGGCCGAGCAGGAACTGCCCACCGACGACCCCGTATTCGACGGTGGGGACGGCGCCGCCGGTGTCGACCACGGTGACCTGCGAACCGTCGACCTGCCGGGTCGTCGCTTCGCCCTGGGCACCGGTGACACTCTGGAGCAAGACGCTGATCTGCTGGAGAGCGTTGACGACGGTGCCGGGGTCGCCGAGCTCGGTGGCGAACAAGGCGGTGATCGAGCTGGGATCGGCCTGGCTGCTGATCGCGAGGCCGAACTCGCCGACGAACTGCTGGAAGAAGTCGGTCTGGAGGTTGACGCCGAGGAGGCCCGCCGCCTGCTCGTACTGCTGGGCGATGAACTCGTCGGTCGTCAGATCGGCGATCGGAGTGGCGGCCGCGTTCCCCTCGCTGAAGCCGCCGAGGGCGAGGGCGATCACCCCGGCGCCGATGCGGTCGAGGAGGCCGGTGGCACCGAGGTCGGACCCGTTGAGGAGGAAGAGGGTGTCGGCGGGGAGCCGAGCGGCCAGCTCCGAATCGAAGGTGGCGGTCGCCGGCGGGAACGAATCTCCCTCGGCCGGGGCGGAGGCGGTCTCCAACCGGAACCCGGGCTCGTCGGCGCTGACGAGAATGCCGGTGTAGGAGCCGGAGGCCCCCATCCCCGCCGGGCCATTGAGCCCCGCGAGGTTGGCGAGACCTTCGACGCCGGCGAGGCCCCCGAGGATGTCCGTCTGGACTTCGGCCGCGGCGACCCCGTTGAAGAAGCCGAAGAAGAGCGCCTCCTCGTCAAGCTCGCCCCGGATGTTGGCGAAGGGCTCGAAGTCGGCGAGGGACGGACCGCCCTGGGCCGTGTCGATGACCGCTTCGAGGTCGGCCGGCGCACCGGCGACGGCGATCAAGTCGTCGACGCGGGCGACGGCCAACGGGGGATTCTCGCCGTCGGCCGTCCCTTCGACGGACTCGATGGTGACGCCCTGGTAGTCGACCTCGTCGACCGAGCCGCCGTTCTGCTGGGCCTGGTCCTCGATCCCCGACTGGATGGCCGCGAAGGCGGTGTCCGGGGCGCGGGCGTCGAGCAGGAAGACGGCGCCGAAGGCTTCAGCATCCGCGACGCTGACGGCCGGGGTGGCGGCGGCGAAACCGCCGCCGGCGCCCATATCTCCGCCAGCTTCGACGATCGCCTGCAGCGCCTCCTCGGTGATGATGACCGCGCCCTCGCCACCGAGGATGGCGTCGAGCGGAACGTCGTTGCCGGCGGCGTCGCGCAGGGTCTCGTCCCGGACCCGATCGAGGGCGTCGCCGAAGCCGGCACGCTCGATCAGCGCTTGGGACTGGGTCCACTGGTCCGACTCCTCGTCGAGCTCGAAGACGAGGTAGGCGAGGGCGTCCTCGGGGGTGGCCAGCGCGGTCGGCAGGTCCTGCTCTGTCGCCTGGGCCGGGGCCGGGGCGGCGAGCGCGGTCGATGCGCTCGGCAGGACGACGCCGCCGACCAGCGCGAGGCTGGCGGTGCCTGAGAGCGCGGCGCGCAGGAGACGTCCCGATCGGACACCGCGCGGGGAACCGAACGCCAAACTCATCTTCAACCTCGCTCCCGGCGGGATCAACCGCCGCTACCTCGAACCCGACCGTCGCCGCTCGATCGGCGCGCGGCAACCGACCGGGGCTCGCCCGGCAACGCCGCCGAGGAGACCGTCGGTCGCACCCGCCGAGCCCGGCACGGGAGCCGGAGAGGGGCGTGACCCCGCCACTTTAGGGTTTTCGGGGACTAGCCGTCAACACTCTGGCGTTCTGTAGAAGCGTCCGCCCGAAGCTGCGGAGTGGTTCGGTGGGCCGCTGTCGCCCCACCGGCGACGGGTGCAGCAAGCGGCGCCCCGACAACCGGTCGCGCCAGTTCGGCTCCATTCCGACCCGGTCTCGGGCAGGAAGGGGGCCGCGGCCGCCGCCGTTCAGCGGCGGAAGAGGAGGGCGAGGACCAGCGTCAGGAGGAGGCTCAGCACGATCGAGGTCGCGATCGGCAGATAGACGGTGACGGGGCCGCGACGGAAGACGAGATCGCCCGGCAGGCGGCCGAGGGCACCGAGGAAGGGGAGACGGTCGGCGAACAGGAGGAGGCCACCGACCGCGACCAGCAGCACCCCGGAGACGATCAAGAGGCGGGCGAGGGCTTGGAGGGTGGGCATCGACCGGATCAGTTCTGCATCGTGTCGTCGATCCCCGTCGCGATGCCGAAGACGATCATGAAGAGCGCAGCCAGGAGGGCGACGATCACGCCCAGCGCGACGAGGGTGCCGACGACCGCGAGGATTGCGTAGATGACCTCCATCTCGGTGCCCCCAGTCGCGCGCCGTTCAACCGCTCCCGAGCGTCCGAAAGTATAGCGCGGGAAGATCGAGCCGGGCAGCCACGCGCCGCGCGGGCGATGGGAGCGCGAATCGCGGGTCGTAGCCGCGATCAGGGGCGTGACGGAGATCGACCGCGGTTGCCGACGGTCATCGGCTCCGGTCTGGGCCGAAGCTACGGGGTGGTAGACCCGTACGATTGGCCGCCGAGGGTCTGGAGGAGGCGGTTGGCCCAGGCGAACATCGCGGCGGCGTAGGCGACGTCGAAGATGGCGAGGTCGGAGAAACCGGGGGCGCGGTGGGGAGCTTGGTCGGCGGGGGTGAGGGGGGCGGGGTCGCGGGTCAGCTTGGCGACGAAATCGACAAGCGCTCGGTCGTGGTCGTCGAGCGGGGCATCGACCCCTTCGTCGAGCAGGGGCCGGATCCGTCCCGTCCGGCCGGTGAGCGCTTCGTAGGCGCGGGCGTGGACGGCGGCGCAGTAGGCGCAGCCGTTGACCCGCGAGGTGGCGAGGGCCGCAAGCTCGAGGTCGGACTTGGGGGCGCCGCCGGGCGAGCCGGCGAGGCTCTGCCGGAAGAGGCGATGGCGGGCGCGCAGCACCGGGGCGTCGTGGGCGAGGGTGGCCCAGTAGGCGCGCCCGGCGGGAGCGGTCGTGATCTCGTCGACGAGGGCGGCTTGCTCGGGGGTCGCCCCGACCTCTTCGACGGTCGGCAACCACGGGGTCCAGTCGACGGCAGTGACGGTGAACCGGGGGAGGGTGGTCACGGGGTCGTCCTCTCGCTGGTCTTAGCGGTCGCCATGGTCTCGGGGGTCTCGGGAAAGAGGCGGAGGAGGGCGAGGACGCGGACCTGGAAGCTGAGAAACGCGATCAGTTGGGAGAGGGTGACGATCGCTCGGCTGTCGAGTCCAGCGTCGGTCAGGGCGTCGAGATCGGGCTGTTCGGCGGCGGCGGGGTCCTCGATCAGGAGGTCGGTGTGGCGGAGGATGGCGGCGAGGCGGGCGGGGAGCGCCGGGCGGGGCGGATCGGCGGCGGCGGCGGCGGCGGTGAGCTCCCGCGAGGTCCCCAGCCGGTCGAGACGGGCTCGGTGCCAGGCGGCGAGGGCCGGGTCGGGGGTGAGGGTCGCGACGCGGAGGGCGACGAGCTCGCGCTCCTCCTGGTCGAGGCCGCCCAGGTCGGCCGGCCCGGCCGGTTCCAGCAGGGAGGCGTAGGCGTCCTGCGCGTACTGGGTGATCTCGGGGCGGTCGGCGCGGAGGCGCGACGCGGGCGAATCCGGCTCCAGGTCGAGGATCTCGGCGAAGGCGTCGGCTGCGGGACGGCGCTCAGTCATGGGACGCTCCGGTGTCGGCAACGGGTCGGCAGGCTTCTTTGAGGTTCGGGGCGGCTCCGTTCCCACCGCCGGCGGGGCGCTTCGCTGAGGCGGCACTCGTGATTCCCCCGCGGGAGCGCTGATAGCTTAGGTGTCGCTCTGCGCGTCCCCGAGGCTGTCGGCCGGCGACCCCTCATCGTGCTCGGCACCGTTCGAGCCACCGCCGGCGACGGTCGTGGCCGAGCCGAGCGCGGCGGTTGCGGCGGCTGGCCTCGGCGGCGGCGGGTTGAGGCCGAGCGCAGTCTTGCCGATCAGGGTGAGGGCGACGTCCTCCATCGGAGGGTTGCCGAGCCCGGCGCGGACGTCCCGGTGGTAGCGCTCGAGGGGGAGTTTGCGGCTGAGGCCGGCCGAACCGACGACGCGGAGGGCTTGGTCGGTGACGGCGATAGCGTGGTTGGTGGTGGTCAGCTTGGCGGCGGCGAAGCGGGGGGCGATGGCGGCGCGTTCCTCCGGTCGGTCGGCGTAGAGTTGGGCGGCAGCGTAGAGGGTGGAGCGAGCTTGGAGGAGGAGGATCTCGATCTGGGCGACTCGATGCTGGACGGTCTGGAGCTCGGCGATCGGGACCGGCAATCCGCTCGGGCGGCGGTCGCGGGCGTAGGCGACCGCGAAGTCGCGGGCAGCGACCGCGAGCCCGAGATAGACGGCGCTGGTGACGATGGTCCAGCCGCCGGCGGCGGGTCCCGCACCGGGGCGGCTCGGGTTGTCCGGGAGGCGGTGGTCGAAGGGGACGGCGACGTCGGTGAAGACGACGTCGTGGCTGCCGGTGGCGCGCATCCCGTGGTTGTCCCAGGTTTCTTCGATGCGGACGCCGGGGGCGTCCATCGGGACGAGGAAGCTACCGCGGCCGGTCGATCCGTCCTCTTCCTCGACGCTGGCGAGGACGACGGCGTAGCGGAGGACGGGGGAGAGGGTCGTCCAGCGTTTGTGGCCGGAAAGGCGGTAGCCGTCGCCGGTGCGGCGAGCGAGGGTGGCGAAGGCGCCGCCTCGGCTGGGACTGCCGAGGTCGGGCTCGCTGGCGGCGGAGTTGATCACCGCGCCGTCGGCGACGACCTCCCGGCAAATGCGTTCGAAGAGTGGCTCGGGCCACGCCCGGCTCTCGGCCAGTCCGCCGATGATCACCAAGTGCATCGTCGAGGCGAGGGCGACCGATCCATCGCCGCGAGCCAGGCGCTCTTGGGCGAGCATCAGCTCGAGCGGCGTGGCGCCCCGGCCGCCGTACTCTTCGGGGACGGTCAGCGCCAGGTACCCGGTCTCGCGCAGCCGGCGAAAGACCTCGTGGGGGAAGGAGTTGTCGCGGTCGTGCCGGGCGGCCCGCTCGGCGGCGAACTCGGCCAGGTCGTCGGCGAGGGCCATGAACTCGGCCTGCCGCGCCGTCTGAGGATAGGGAGGGGTGGGAGCGCTCGGCGGCAGCATCCGGTCGCGAGCGGCACCGGGGGCGGCGGGAGCGGTCGCGGTGGCGGCTGTGCTGCTCATGGTCCCTCGACTCTGGCGATGGTCCCGAAGGGAGAGGCGAGAACGAGACCGGGGCGACGACGCCGGCCAGTCAAGTCCGGGGTGACGTGCGGTCCCGGCGCGACCGAGGAGCCAACCGGGAGCGGGCCGACCGCTGAGGCGCTGTTCCGATTGTAGACCGTTCCGCGTAGCCGCGGATCGACCCCGGCCACGCTTGAGTTGGAGCGGCCGCGGCCGCTCCGCCGTCGACGGTACACGTTTGCCCCGCGGGACCAGGCCGACCGGTGACGCGCCAACATGACGAGCCACTTTGCCGCCTGCCGGCGCGACCAGCACCTGACCGGCTGGCAGAAGCGGAAAGTAGAGCGGCCGGTCCCCTTGTGGGGACCGGCTGCTTCATTCCCTCGCATGTCTCGGGGCGCTTCCGCCCTTAGGCCACCAGCGGCGCCTGGGCGAGGTTGGCGTGGAAGGTGAGCATGCCGTCTTCGACATCGACCAGCACCGTCTCGCCGTCGCGCAGTTCGCCGGCGAGGACCATCCGGGCCAGCCCGTCGAGGACCGCCTTCTGGATCAGGCGCTTCAAAGGGCGGGCGCCGTAGGTCGGATCGTAGCCGCGATTGGCGAGCCACTCGCGGGCGGCCGGGGTCACCTGGAGGCTCATCTGGCGCTCCGCGAGGCGCTTGCCGACAGTCTCGAGCTGGATCTGGACGATGTCGGCGATCTGATCGCGGGTCAACTGCTCGAAGATGATCGTCTCGTCGATCCGGTTCAGGAACTCTGGTCGGAAGTTGGCCCGCAGCGCCTCCATCACCCGTTCCCGCATCTCCCCTTTGCGGTCCGTCCCGAGCGAGGTGATCGCGGAGGAGCCGAGGTTGGAGGTCATGATGATGACCGTGTTGCGGAAGTCGACAGTGCGGCCCTGGCCGTCGGTGGCGCGGCCGTCGTCGAGGATCTGCAAGAGGACGTTGAAGACGTCGGGGTGAGCCTTCTCGATCTCGTCGAGGAGGAGCACGCTGTAGGGGCGGCGGCGGACCGCCTCGGTCAGCTGACCGCCCTCCTCGTAGCCGACGTAGCCAGGCGGGGCACCGATCAGGCGGGAGACGGCGTGCCGCTCCATGTACTCCGACATGTCGATCCGGACCATTGCCTGCTCGTCGTCGAACAAGAATTCGGCCAGGGCGCGGGCGAGCTCGGTCTTGCCAACCCCGGTCGGGCCGAGAAAGATGAAGCTGCCCAGTGGACGGTTCGGATCGGAGAGCCCGGCTCGGGCGCGACGAATCGCGTTCGCGACCGCTTCGATCGCCTCGCCCTGGCCGACCACCCGGAGGTGGAGTCGCTCCTCCATCTTGAGCAGCGTCTCGATCTCCCCTTCCACCAGGCGGGAGACCGGGACACCGGTCCAGCGGCTGACGACCT
This sequence comes from Thermomicrobiales bacterium, assembly GCA_038232775.1. Taxonomy (GTDB): domain Bacteria; phylum Chloroflexota; class Chloroflexia; order Thermomicrobiales; family UBA6265; genus JBBSNJ01. Next base: position 2,313 of record JBBSNJ010000003.1, on the reverse strand, counting down.
CGGCGATGTCCTCGGCGTCGACCTCCTCCTTCAGCAGGCGGCCGGCCCCGTCCGCCTGGTCGGAGACGCGCTCCGCCTCGCCCAACTTCTCCTCCAGCTCGCGCAGGGTGCCGTACTGGAGCTCGGCTGCTCGGTTGAGGTCGTAGGCGCGCTGGGCCTGCTCGATCTCGGTCTTGGTGCGGTCGATCTCCTCCCGCAGCTCGGAGACGGTCTGGATCGCCTGGCGCTCCCCTTCCCAGCGCGAGCGGAGGGCGTTCCGCTCTTCCTGGAGGTCGGCCAGCTCCTTCTCGAGGCTCTTGAGCCGCTCCTGGGAGGCGGCGTCCTTCTCCTTGCGGAGGGCCTCGCGTTCGATCTCGAGTTGCATGATCCGGCGCTCGGCTTCGTCGAGCGCGACCGGCATCGAGGTGATCTCCATCCGCAGCTTCGAGGCCGCCTCGTCGACCAGGTCGATCGCCTTATCGGGGAGGAAGCGGTCGGCAATGTAGCGGTGGGAGAGGAGCGCGGCGGCGACCAGGGCCGAATCGAGGATCCGGACCTGGTGGTGCGTCTCGTAGCGCTCGCGGAGACCGCGCAGGATCGAGATCGTGTCCTCGACTGACGGCTCGCCGACGAAGACCGGCTGGAAGCGGCGTTCGAGGGCGGCGTCCTTCTCGATGTGCTTGCGATACTCGTCGAGCGTGGTGGCGCCGATGGCGTGGAGTTCGCCCCGCGCCAGCATTGGCTTGAGCATGTTCGAGGCGTCCATCGCCCCTTCGGCGGCGCCGGCACCGACGACGGTGTGGAGCTCGTCGATGAAAAGGATGATGCCGCCGTCGCTGTCCGTCACTTCCTTGAGGACCGCCTTCAAGCGCTCCTCGAACTCGCCGCGGAACTTGGCGCCGGCGATCAGGGCGCCGAGGTCGAGGGCGACGATCTTCTTGTCCTTCAGACCCTCGGGCACGTCGCCGCGGACGATCCGCTGGGCCAACCCTTCGGCGATCGCGGTCTTGCCGACGCCCGGCTCGCCGATCAGAACCGGGTTGTTCTTGGTCCGCCGGGAGAGGACCTGGATCACCCGCCGGATCTCCTCGTCGCGGCCGATGACGGGGTCGAGTTTTCCGGCCTGGGCGGCCTGGGTCAGGTCGCGGCCGTACTTCTCGAGGGCCTGGTACTTTCCTTCCGGGTTCGCGTCGGTGACGCGCTGGCCGCCCCGGATCTCGGAGAGCGCCCCGTAGACGCGATCACGCGTGACGTTGTGGCGGGCGAGCAGGCGGGCGGCGGCGGAGTCGGGCACGCCGAGGATGCCGAGCAGAAGGTGCTCGGTGCTGACGTACTCGTCGCCGAACTGGCGGGCTTCGTTCTCAGCGGTCTGGAGCGCCTTGCGCAAATTGCCGCCGACGCTCGGCTCGGCGCTGTACTGGAGGCGGGGGGCGCGCTCGACCTCGGCCTCGGCCTCGGCGCGGACGGCGGCGGGGTCGACGCCCAACTTGAGCAGAACTTGGGGGACGACGCCGTCGCTCTGCTTGAGCAGAGCGAGCAGGAGCGCTTCCGGCTCGAGCTGGGAAAGCCGTCCTTCTTCGGTGGCGCGCTGGGCGGCGACGATCGCCTCCTGCGCCTTCTCGGTGAATCGTTGCGTCGCGGCCATCCGGTGGCACTCCTTCCCGTGCGCTTCTGAAGGGTGGGCTGACGAATCCGGTCACGTGCTGGCGGCGGCGGCGGCTCGGAGAGCGGTCAATGCCAAAGGGGCGGCGTGGCGGTTTCCTAGAGGATCGGACCCGGTTCCTCGACGTAGCCGAGCATCGCGAGGAGGGCGTCGAACTCCCGACCCAAGGGGCCGGGCACCTCGGTGCCGCTGCCGACGGCGCGCTCGGCTTCCGCCACCCGCCGCCGCGTCTCGCGCAGGCGGTGTGTCAGATCGAGCGCAAGCTGGACGCCAGCCAGGTTGAGGCGGCGCTCGTCGACCAGATACTTCACCTGACGGAGCCGTTTGATGTCCCGGTCCGAATAGAGACGCAGATTGCCGGTCGTCCGGGAAGGCTCGATCAAACCTTCGCGCTCGTACTTGCGCAGCGTCTGGGGGTGCATCTCGAGCAACCGGGCGGCGACGCTGATGACAAAGACCGGCTCGCCGTGGCGTGGCGCCATCGTTCCTCTCCCTCTTGTCCGGATGGGAGTATAAAGGTTGATACGATGTATGTCAATGTCTAGCGATCGCGAGCGTCCTCGCTCGTTGGCTGGAATCAGACGGAAACCGGGAGACCACTTCGCCTTCCCGCGGCGGCAGCCGGCCCTCCCCCCCGGCCCCTCTTCCCCGTGCGGGCGCGGGGGCGGGGG
>JBBSNJ010000002.1:0-21885 GCA_038232775.1 Thermomicrobiales bacterium | reverse complement strand
GGTGGAGATGGGGGGAATCGAACCCCCGTCCAGAATTGCCTACCGGCAGTATCCTACACGCGTAGTCGGCGTTTTGCGTGCCGGCGCGGACCCCCGCCGACGAGGTTCCGCGACGGTGAGTCGGACTGCCTTTGGCGGCCGCGCTCCGACGAACTAGGCCGCCGCACCCTTCCTTGGTGACGCCCGAACCCGGCCCCGGAAGGGGGAGGACCGGACGGACGCGCTACCTAGAGGTCTGTGACTTAGGCAGCGAGAGCAACAGGCGCAGTGCCAGTTGTTTTTTTGCCCGTTTTTACGAGGGCCCGGGCGCCTCGGCGTGCAACTTCCTAGCGTACAACCCTGTCGAGACCAGGCATCCCCTCGACCACCCGGGAAGTATATCACGCAAGAGGGGGAGCTAGGGGACTCGAGTTCGGCGTGCCGGCCCCTGTCCCGGTTTCGAGGGATAGTGGGAGGTCGAAGACGAGAACCTCGCTCGATGCGGCGCGGACGAGGGGGACGACCGCGCGGTGCGCCGGGTGGGGAAGGTAGGCGTCGCGGGAGGCCGGGCTGTCGAAGGCGACGGTGAAGCCGAGGGTGAAGCCGTGGTCGAGCCCTTCGGGGCTGGTGTTCGGACCGAAATGGACATCGAGCAACCCCGGAATCCGGCCCCGCAGGGCGAGCAGGGCGTCGCGCAGGGCCAAGGCCGCGGCCGGGTCGGCATCCGGAGGAGGTTTCAGGAGCACGACGTGAAGGATCATCGGCGCTCCTTCGACATTCGGGGCCAGTACCCGCCTGATTGGTTGGGAATCACCCTATCGCTTCGGGTTGGTCGGCGGGGACGATCATGCGCCGGGCGGCGAGACACGGGGAGATAGATCGACGGGGCGCCGGCGCGGGCGGGAGTACCGCGGTCGTTCAGCCCCGGTCTCGCAGAGCGCGCTGGATGTCGCGCGACGCCTCCCGGTCGGCATCGGCGGCCCGCTTGTCGTAGAGCTTCTTGCCCCGAGCGACGCCGAGATCGAGCTTGGCCCGACCGCGCTTGAGCAGAAGACGGAGGGGCACCAGGGTCATCCCCTTCTGCTCAATCTGGGCCCGGAGGTCGGCCAGCTCCCGCTTGTGAACGAGGAGCTTGCGGGGGCGGTCGGGCTCGTGGTTGGCGTAGCTACCGTGGCGGTAGGGCGCGATGTGGGAGCCGACCAGCCAGAGCTCGTTGTTGTCGAAGCGGGCGTAGGCTTCGGAGATCGTCGCCTTGCCGTCGCGGATCGACTTGATCTCGGTTCCGGTCAAGGCGAGACCGGCTTCGATCGTCTCGACGATGAAGTAGTCGTGGAAAGCGCGTCGGTTGGAGGTCACCACGCGGTCGCCGCGACGCTCGGCCGTCTCGGAGCGCGGGGGAGCGGATATGGTCGCCATCCCGCGGACTATAGGCCGGAGCTCAGCGGGCGTCAACCGGCCGCGAGCGGCCGGATGGCTGCCTCGCCGCACCGGCGATGCGGCGCAGTTTCGGATTGAGGAGTCGACGACCGTTTGCGCGCGGGCACCCCTCGCTCGAGCAGTCCTCGGTGCCCGGCCGCGGGGCGCCCGTTCGCACCGGCGCGACCCGGCTTCACGCTCTCGCCGCCGGGGGGCATGGGGAAGGTGAGGCGGTGGCCCGACGAAAGGCGAAGCACAGCCGGTGGGGTTCTCGTGGTGACCGTAGCCAGCCCTCCAACGCTGGCGGTTGCTCGAAACGGCGGACGCGGGGAGCGCGTTGGAAAGGGAGAAGACGGCCGGCGACGGGCGATCGCGGTCGTGGCGCGGGCGACGAGGGGGGAACACATGGACGGGCGACGGTTCGACGAGGCGACGCGGGCGTGGGCGGGAGCGCCGCGCGGTTCGCGCCGGGGCGTCTTGCGGGGGATGCTCGGGGGTCTGCTGGCGGGTGGGTTCGCGCTCGGGCGCGGCAGCCGGGCCGGAGCGCAAGAGGCGACCGTCGAGTTAGGCGGCATCTGCGCCTCAACCGATGACTGCCGGCAGCCGGACGGCGGCTTGGTCATCTGCGGCGACAACGGGATCGCCGACGACGGTGCTCTCAACTGCTGCCGGAACGCCGGGGGGGCCTGCGACGGCGGCCGCGGCTGCTGCGGCGCGCTCGCCTGCGTCGAGGGCGTCTGCGGCGGCGGCACAGCGGCGCCGCTGCCGCCGCCGCCGGCCATCGGCGACAACACTGGGGCTGGGGTCCCGGTCGGCTCGGCCTGCACCGCGACCAGTCAATGCTTGCCCTCGACGAGCGGGACGGTAATCTGCGCCAGCAACACGATCGAGGCCGACGGCGAGCTGAACTGCTGCCTGCAAGCCGGGGGACAGTGTGGCGGCTTCGACGAGTACTGCTGCGGCAATTTGCTCTGCCTCGACGGCGTCTGCTCGGCCCCCCGGTTCGGTGACGCGGCACCCGGCGGCGTCTGCGCCGCGAACCTCGATTGCAGCCAGGACGGCGGCCCCGCTGTCTGCGGCGACGCCGGCCTCTGCTGCCGCCTGGAGGTCTCCACCTGCGGGGCCGACGCCGACTGCTGCGACAGCCTGGTCTGCGGCGACAATCAGTTGTCGGGAGACGGCGCACTGACCTGCTGCTCGACGGCCGGCGGTCCATGTGGCAGCGATGCGGCCTGCTGCGGCAGCAACTACTGCATCGACGGAACCTGCCAAGCGTTGGCCTAACGTAAACGATGCGCCAGCGCGCCGGAAGCGTGGCGCGGACTGGGGCTCATAGGGAAACCGGGGGAAACGGGAGAGAGCCCCCAGCGGTCCACGACCACGCTCCCCTCTCTCGCCCACCGGGAGAAGGGACGGGGCTCTCTCCCGGAGAGTTTGGTTTTTAGCTCCAGGATGGGGCACCGGCCTCCACTCTGTTGCCGGGAAGCTAGTGGTGCGTCAGGCGTGATTCGCGGGGTAGGCGGCGGGGTGGTAGTGTGGGCGGCTCCCCCGCGCGACCACCCCGGAGGCCCCGCATGCGGAAGACGAAGGACACGGTGGCGTTGACCGAGCCGGAGCGCGCCCGGCTGCGCACCCTGGTGGGGTCCGGTACCGCCCCGGCTCGGGCGCTGACCCGCGCCCGGATCCTGCTCAAGGCCGACCAGGGCGAGGGCGGTCCCGGCTGGACCGATGGCGCCGTCGCCGGGGCGCTCGACGTCCACCCCGCCACGGTCGCCCGCGTCCGCCGCCAGTGCGTGGAGGAGGGGCTGGCCGCGACCCTGGCGCGGAAGCGCCCCGACCGGGTCTACGAGCGGGCGCTGGACGGGAACGGGGAGGCCCACCTCGTCGCCCTCGCCTGCTCGGCGCCCCCCGACGGCCAAGCCCGGTGGAGCCTGCGCCTGCTGGCCGGGGAGTTGGTGCGGCTGGAGGTGGTGGAGGCCGTCTCCCACGAGACCGTGCGCCGGACGCTCAAAAAAACGAACTGAAGCCGTGGCTGAGCGAGCAGTGGTGCCTGGCCCCGACCGCCGACCCCGCCTTCGTCTGGCCCGTGGAGGACGTCCTCGATGTCTCCGCCCGGCCCTACGACCCGGCGCGCCCCGTCGTCTGCCTCGACGAGACCAGCCGCCAGCTGCTCGCCGAGGCCCGGCCCGCCCGGCCCCCGGCGCCGGGGCGGCCCGCCCGCCACGACCCGGAGTCCGTCCGCGGCGGGGTCGCCAACCTCTTCCTCGTCACCGAACCCCTGCGCGGCCGGCGGGAGGTGCTCGTGAGCGCGCGGCGGACCCGGCTCGACTGGGCGCACTGCGTCAAGCACCTGGCCGATGTGGCCTACCCCGACGCCGAGACGATCGTCCTCGTGATGGACCAGTTGAACCCCCACTCGCCCGCCTCGCTCTCTGCCGCGGTCCCGGCCGCCGAGGTCAAGCGCCTGGCCGACCGCCTGGAGATCCACCACACCCCCAGGCACGGCAGCTGGCTGAACATCGCCGAGATCGAGCGGGCCGTCCTGGAGCGGCAATGCCGGCGCCGCCGGATCCCCGACCGGGCCGCGCTGGAGCGGGCGGTGGCGGCCTGGGCGGCCCGCCGCAACGCGGCCACCGCCCGGGTCGACTGGCAGTTCACATCCGCCGACGCCCGGACCAAGCTCACGCGCCTCTACCCCACATTCGAGACGTGACGCACCACTAGGGCCTTTGGCGTCCCGCGGGAATCGCGATTCCGTGGCCGAGTTGATAAGCTGGACCGGTGAAGAGGAGGCACCGCCGCCGCCGATGGCGCGCTGCTTTTCGGCGTGGTCTCCCGAACGACGGGCCCGCCGCGGGAGTGACTAAGAGTTTACAGGGTGGACGGCCGTCGGTTTGATCGAGCGACGAAGAAGTTCGCGAGTGCCTCCCCCCGGCGGGAGGCGCTGCGCGGGCTGGTGGGGGCGGTGGCGGGCGCGGCCGCGATGTTCGGTGGGGGAGGGGCCGGTGCCCAGGACGGGTGCGGGCGCGCTCAAGACTGGCCGAACGATTGCCAGTGCACGGCCGCGACCCGAAGCCGCTGTGGGTCCGGCTCCTGCCAGGTCGGGGAGGGAGAGGAGAACGGCGTCTGCGCCCCCCGGCTGACCAGCACGAGCGCCGTCTGGTCAGCGGCCGGAGAGGTTCGGGACGCTCCTTCGAACAGCGGGTGGATGATCGTGGCGTCGTCTCCACCTCGGCGGCGCCAAAGGGGAGAAGGTCGGGGGCCGATGGATTGCACCCAGGTACCGGCTATGACCCTTGCCTGGATGAGCTGACGCCTCGGTCAAGCCGGATCTCGACGTCATTGGGCTCGACGAATGCGATGGAGGGGGCGGGGCCGAAAGGGACCGTGTCGCCCTTCCCTTCGCATTGATTCGGGACGACGCTCCGAGCGTCGCCGGGCTTCGCAGCCGCGAATTCGCGTTTCATGACCGATCGGCGCAAACTCGAGACGACGATGCCGTTCGAACCCTGGCGCCCGCTCTTCGAATGCGGCGCTCGTGCCTACTACGAGGGCGACGTAGCGGCCGGACGGCAGGCCCTCGAGCGCCTGCTGGCTCGTCCTGATCTGCCGCCCGAGATTCGGCAGCAGGCCAGGCGCAACCAGATTTTCTACGCGGCGCCACTGTCCGATTTGGTCCCCGGGGTCGTCGTCCAGCCCATCGACTTCGGGGTCCGGCGGGGTGGTCCCGCTTCAATCCCAGCATCGCCGCGGCTGAGGACGGCTATCGACTGATTGTACGCTCCTCGAACTACAGCGTGGACCCCATGTTCTATGCGATCCACGGCGGCGGCCAGACGTTCCCACCACGGAACTACTTCGTCGCCTTGAACAAGGACCTTGGGGTCGGTGCCGCGAGCTTGATCGCCGACGAGAGCGATCACGCCGATCTGGTCCCGTTCGCCGTCAACGGCTTCGAGGATTGCCGCCTCTTCGATCTCGGTGGGGAGTGGCACGCCGCCGCCATCATGCGTGATCGCCACCCGGCCGGTCTGAACCAGATCGGTCTCCTCCGGCTCGCCGAGGACGGCTTCCACGACCTCCGGCTGCTCCGTGGCCCCGAGGCAGGGCAGCCAGAGAAGAACTGGATGCCGCTGGTCGTCGGGGGCGACCTCCTCTTCGTCTACTCCTGCTACCCAACGGTCGTGTTCCGCTGCGAATCAGCGAGCGGGGCGCTCTCGACGGTCTCTCGGCGACCGGCGCCGGAGATCGCCCGGTCCTTCCGCGGCGGCTCGCAGGGGGTCGGGGTCGATCGCGGGTTCCTCTTCGTCGTCCACGAGACGGTCGCGTTCGAGGACAACAACCGCGTCTATCCTCACCGCTTCGTCTTGCTCGACGATGATTTCGCCCTGGCCCAGGTCTCGCCGCAGTTCTTCTTTCGGGGACGCGGGCTGGAGTTCTGTGCTGGGCTGGCGCAACGCGGAGACCGTCTGGTCGCCAGCTTCGGCGTCGATGAAGCCGAAGCGTACCTGGCGACGATGGCGCTGGGCGAGGTGCTGGCGGCCCTAAGTCCGGTCGTCGAACCTGATCGCGGTTGGGCTCTGGCCGGAGGGGAGAGGGCGCCGCTGCGGACGTCTCGTTCTGGTCAGGGGGCCGTATGGACCGGGGGCGGGAAGGCGGGGTGGGAGCTGAGCGAGATGCGGCAGTGCCGTCGATAGCGGGCGTGACGCCCTTCCCGACGCGGATCGTCTCGGTGACGCTGACGGGCTCGAACCGAGAGAGCATCGGCGGGGCGCTGGCTAGCGTGGTCGATTGGGTCGACCTCTGCCTGGTGATCGATACCGGCGCCGAAGACGACAACCTGGAAGTCGCGAGGTGGGACGCCGGCGACAAGTTCGTGCGGCGGGAGTTCTCATGGATCGACGACTTCGCGGCGGCGCGCAACTCCGGGCTGGCGGCGGCGGCGGCGGTGGGAGGCGACTGGGCGGTGATGCTCGACACGGACGAGCGGCTCGATCTCGACGGGCCGACGCTGCGGGCCGCGCTCGCCGCGGCCGGGTCCGAGGCGGTGTTCGTGGCGGCGGCGGGGGGGACCTACGGCAAGGAGCGGTTCTTCAAGCTGCCGGCGAGCGGCCGCTTCTCCGGGGCGACGCACGAGTTCTACGCCTCGGCCGAGGAGCGAACTAGGTGGCGGTCGGGGGCGACGTTCGACGAGCTGCCGAAGAGCGCCGAGGAGTACCGGCGCAAATTCGAGCGGGACGCGGCGATCCTCGCCCGCTCCGTGGAGGCGCACCCGAACGATCCGCGTTGGCGCTACTACCTGGGGGACGCGCTCCAGCACCTGGGCCAGCTCCGGGAGGCGATCGCCGGCTATCGAGCCTGCGCCGCGCTGAAGGGGTGGGACGAGGAAGGGGCCTGGGCCTGCTACCGGGCGGCGGAGTGCTCGATCGGGCTGGGGGAGCCGGAGGCGGCGGTCGAGAGCTGCGCGGCGGGGATGGCCCGACACGCCGGTCTGGCCGAGCTGCCGTGGCTGGCCGGCTACGCCTCGTGGCAGGCGGGGAGACCGGCCCAGGCCGTCTACTGGGCGCGGGCGGCGGCAGCGCTCGGCTGGTTCCAGGGGGTGGGGCGGACGGTCCCTCGGCTCGGATTCCGCTATCCGCCCGCCCTCTACGAAGGCCCCTACGACGTGCTGCGGTACGCCCCGGCGGCGACAGGGGACGAGGCCGGGGCGGCCGAGGCGGCGCGGCTCTTGGCCGAGGCGCGGGCGGCGCGGGAGGCGGCGGCGAGCGACGTCGTCGTTTCCGGGGCGCGGTCGGCGGAGCGGGAGGGGCGCGCGACTGAAGCGCCGGCCGTCGTATGATCGGCGACAACGAGGCGGTGCCGACGGGCGAGGAGGGAGGGGGTCGAAGATGGCTGAGCGGCCGAGGGTGGCGGTAACGCGGGTGATCCCGGAGGCGGGGCTCTCGATCCTGCGGGAGGCGGCCGAAGTGCGCCTGTGGGAGGAGGAGTTGCCGCCGCCGGCGGAGCGGTTGGCCGAGCTGCTGCGGGGCTGCGTCGGGGCGGTGACGCTGCTGACCGACGAGATCACGGGCGAGGTGCTGGACCGGGAGTCGGGGCTGCGGGTGGTCAGCAACTTCGCGGTCGGCTACGACAACGTCGACGTCGAAGCCGCCACGGAGCGAGGGGTTGCCGTCTGCAACACGCCGGGGGTGCTGACCGAGACGACGGCCGACTTCGCCTGGGCGCTGCTGATGGCGTCGGCGCGGCGAGTGGTCGAGGGGGCTGACTACGTGCGCGCGGGACGGTGGCGGACCTGGGGGCCAACGCTGCTGCTGGGCCGGGACTTGACGGGGGCGACGCTCGGGATCGTCGGCTTCGGCCGGATCGGGCGGGAGGTGGCGAAGCGGGCGCGTGGCTTCGAGATGCGGGTGCTCGCCTACGACAATTTTCGGGACGAAGCGGCGGCGGCGGAGCTCGGGGTGGAATACCGTCCGCTGGAAGCGCTGCTGCGCGAGTCCGACTTCGTGACGCTGCACGTGGCACTGACCGAGGAGACGACGCATCTGATTGGGGCCGCCGAGCTCGGCCTGATGAAGCGGGAGGCGATCCTGGTCAACGCGGCGCGGGGGCCGGTGGTCGACACCGACGCCCTGGTGACGGCGCTGCGGGACGGGGTGATCGGGGGAGCGGCGCTCGACGTGACCGAGCCGGAGCCGCTGCCGGCGGACCATCCCCTCATCGGGCTGCCGAACGCGCTGGTGGTGCCCCACATGGCGTCCGCGACGGTCGCGACGCGGGATCGGATGGCGACAATGGCGGCGGAAAACCTGCTCGCGGTGCTGCGCGGAGAGCGGCCGGAGGGGATCGTGAACCCCGAGGTGTTGGAAGGGAGCGCGGCCGTCTCGTCATCGGGGGCGGCGGGCGGCGGGTGACGCAAAGGCGCCTCTTCTGGGCCAGACAAGCGCCATTACAGGCGCGCGGGTGACGGCCCCGCGGTGCCCAGGTTGCCCGATGCCGTAGTGCGTTCACCCCGCCACCGCTGGCCCTGGCGCTCAGGATCGCCGTGAGAACATCGGACGGCGGTTCTTCAGTGTCAGGATGGTCGTCTGGAAGTTGCGGCTCTTGTGGCCGCCAAATGAGGCCTGATACGGAATCCGGGAGAACGCTTTGCATTCGCGCTGCGGTCGCCGGCCCTTACCCCCGGCTCCTCTCCAGGTGCGCGGGAGAGGGGAGCTTGGTCGCCGACTGCTGGGGAACACCCACGATTCATCCGGATTCCATATGAGTCGCCCACCCCACCGAGAGGGGTTCGTCTGGCGCGCGTTCCTCTCGGACGAACGGTGCCGAGCGACGGGGGGAGCGAGTGACGGGACAACTTGCAACGCCAGTGGGGACGTTGAGCAGGGTCGGGGGTTCGTCTCCTCCCGTCGTGCCCGCCGCCGGGCTGCATGGCCCGGCGCGGAATCGCTCGCGCACGGCTGCCGGGCCGGCGCGCCCCAGGGGCGGGCTGACGCGGGACCGGTTGTATACTCGATCGGTCTGACGTGTCGATTGAGCGCCGCGTGAGCGCGACCGTGACGCCGGGAAGGTGCCTGCCATGTTCCGCTGCAAGGTCTGCGGGTGGATCCACGAGGGGGCGACCCCGCCCGACGATTGCCCGTCCTGCGGCAGCTCGGCTGACCGGTTCCGGGCGATGTCGCTCGAGGAAGTCGAAGCAACGACGGTCGACCTGGCCTCCTATGGAGTGGCGGGGCAGGGGTACGACGACATCGAGCTCGAGACCGGGCGGCGAATCCGGCTGCTGGCGTTCGTCGACGCCTCGTTCTACAGCCCGTTCACGAACCGGGCCGGCAAGCGCTACCCGATCTTCACCGGCGACCCGCAGTGGTTCTCGGACAACATCCCGTGCATGACGGCCTGCCCGTCGCACACCGACATCTCCCGCTACATCGCCCTGATCGCGGACGGGCGCTACGCCGACTCGTTCGAGCTGAACCGGGAGCACAACGTCTTCCCCGGCTGCCTCGGCCGGATGTGCGCCCGGCCGTGCGAGGACGCCTGCCGGCGCAAGGAGATCGACGCCCCGATCGGGATCTGCTACTTGAAGCGAGTCGCGGCCGACTACCGGGGAGAGACGCGGCGGGAGACGCCGCCGCCGCCGAACGGCCTGACAGCGGCGGTGATCGGGGCCGGGGCGAACGGCTTGACCGCCGCCCGCCAGCTGGCCCGCAAGGGCTACGCGGTCACGGTCTTCGAGCGCTACCCGGTGCCGGGAGGCGTGATGTGGACCGGGGTGCCGGAGTGGCGCCTGCCGCGGGACGTGATCCAGGAGGAGGTCGAGTTGATCGCCGACCTCGGGATCGAGATCCGCTACAACTGCGAGGTCGGCAAGGACGTCTCGCTGCGGGAGCTCGCCGAAGCCCACGACGCGGTCGTGATCTCGGCCGGCTGTCAGATCCCGCAGGAGCTCGGGGTGCCGGGCGAGGATTTGGACGGGGTCGTCTCCGGCCTGAAGTTCCTGGAGGAGGTCAGCCTCGGGCAGGAGGACGTCTGGGTCGGGCGGCGGGTGGTCACCATCGGCGGCGGCTTCACCTCGATGGACTGCGTGCGGACGGTGCTGCGGATGGGCGCCGAGCAGTCGATCATGAGCTACCGGCGCAGCATCCAGGAAATCCCGGTCGACGAGCTGGAGCTGGAGGAAGCGGAGCTGGAGGGGGTCGAGATCATGTACATGGTCTCCCCCGTCGGGGTCGTCGGCGACGAGGCGGGCCGGGTGGTCGGGCTGGAGATGGTCCGCAACGAGCTTGGCCCGGCCGATGCTCGCGGTCGGCGGCGACCGGAGCCGGTGGCGGGGTCCGAGTTCGTGGTCCCCTGCGACATGGTGCTGGTCGCGATCGGGCAACGCCAGGACAACGGGCTGCTCGGCGATCTGCCGCTGACGACCGACCGCCGCGGGGTGCCGCTGCTCGACCAGAACCTGAAGACGGAGCTGCCGAACGTCTGGGCCTCGGGTGATTATGTCGTCAACCCGACGAACTTCATCTCGTCGATCGGGGAGGCGAAGCGGGTCGCCGAGCTGATCGATCAGCAGCTGCGGGGGAGCGAGCCGAAGCTGAAGGAGATGGAGATCACGCGGGTCCCGACCGAGTACATCGCGACCCCGAATCCGCTCCTCTCCGAGGGGGTAGCGGAGTGGTCGATGACGGCGATGAGCCGGCGCCTGGTCTGGGGCGACGACTACGCCGGGGTGGGGCGGCAGATGATGCCGAGCTTGCCCGAGGCGGTTCGGGGGATGGGGACCGGAGACACGACGCTCGAAGTGGAGCTGGGGTACACCAAGCCGATCGGGTTCGAGGAGGCGAAGCGCTGCCTCCAGTGCCAGCTCAACATCTTCATCGACGGCAACCGGTGCATCCTCTGTAACTCGTGCGCCGATGTCTGCCCGCACCAGTGCATCGAGATGATCTCGCTGGAGCGGATCGCCTCGATCGACAACGACGACGAGCTGGCGGCGATGGCACGGGCTGAGCTGGGGCCGAACGCGGCGGCGATGGTGATGGACGAGCGGGCCTGCATCCGCTGCGGCCTCTGCGTCGATTGGTGCCCGACCGAGTGCCTAACGATGGATCACTTCCGCCTGACCCCGGCGCCGAGCCGGGAAAGCGTCGACCTGGCAATCGTGGCCGACTAGCGGCTGAACGTGGGGATCCGTACCGTCGCGGGAGGTAGGGAACGATGTCGGGTTCGCCAACCGCTACCCTCGCTCTGCCGCCGAATCAATCGGCCGCAGCGGAATCTTTGATGCTGATCCAGCGAGAGATCGAATTCGATCCCTCCAAGCCGGGTCCGGCCGATGCCAGGCTGATCGCGTCCGGCATATCGATCTGGGCGATCGTGGGTCACTTGCTTGCGGTCGCGGGAGATGCTGAGCAGGCAGCGGCCGACTACGAACTCTCGGCCGAAGCGATGGCGGCAGCGCTGGCCTACCTCCGCCGTCACCGGTTCGTGATCGAGGCTCGACTGTCGGCGAATGCCGGCGGTGAGCCGGTGGATACCTCGCTCATTGTTGGGTAGGCGGTGGCTGTTCCGCTCTTGGGCGACGAGAACTTTTCACGGCCCCTCGCCAACTTCCTACGAGGACGGGGCCACGACCTCGACTTGACGGGCGATCTAGGTCTCCACCGAGCGACCGATGGCAAGGTCCTCCTGACGGCGGCTAGTCTCGGGCGCGTGCTCCTCACCCACAACGAGCGCGACTTCGCGCTGCTCCACGACGCCTGGCTCCGGTGGACGGCGGAGTGGTCGATCGCTCCGAACCATCCGGGCATCATCATTCTCCCCCAAGCCCAGCGGTGGGAGTGGGCAAGGAGCGCCGCCGAGATCGAGGAACTTCTGACCGACACCCCCGGTGAGCCTGCTGGAACGCGCCTGGCGAACCGACTCTGGGCGTGGCGGGCAAGCCGAGGATGGGCGGAGTTCGTGGACCTCAACCGCTGGCGTCCTGGAGCGACATGGTGACCGAGCGTGCCGAGGCGAGCTGACGAACCAACGCGTGAGGGGCGCGTCGTCATTTGCGGTGTCGAGTGGCGCGTCACCGGCGGCGCTGTTCGCATGGTGATTGCAGGCGGATCAGACCGGTGCGCGGTGCTGGAGCAGGATGGCCTGGTGAGATTCGTGGCGGATGACGATGCCGCGGGCCGAGTTGGGGCCGACGGTGCGGGCTCTGCGTCGACTGGTGCCCGACTGATACGGAATCCGGGTGATCAGTGGCGTTGGCCGGAGAGCGGCCCTCACCCCCGACCCCTCTCCCGCTGCGGCGGGCGAGGGGAGCGGCTCCCCGATGCCAGAGCACCACGGTTCAACCGGATTCCGTATCAGTGCCTGACGATGGCCTGCTTCCGGCTGACGCCGGCGCCGTGCCGGGAGAGCGTCGACCTGGCGATCGTGGCCGATTGACGGTCCTGTCGACTGGGGAAACGCCTGCGGGCACTGAGCACAGGCTGGTCCGGGACTTTTGACGGGAGCCGAAACCCGGACGCTCACCGGAGCTCGGGACCCGACCCCTATCCCCCTACCCCATGACTTCGGCCTCAACCCGACGTTCGTGGTGGCCAGTCGTGTGCACCGTGGCGCCGCCCTGCGGGCCGACGATCAGGGACCGGTTTGCTCGCCGGCGACCGGAGCGGCCGGAGCGGCGACCTGGAGGAGGGCGAGGACGGCGCCGGCCGGGTCGCGGATGACGCAGAAGGCGCCGTCGCCCACTCCATCGCCGCTGCTGCCGCCCTTCGGCCCAGCGACGACGCTGCCACCCAGCTCGCGGCAGCGAGCGATGCTGCTGGCGAGATCGGCGACGGCGACGTAGGCCAGCCATTGGGGTGGCAGGTCGGCGTTGCCGCCCCGGGCGTGGCAGATGCCGGCGGCGGGGTCGCCCCCAGGGGCCGAGTTCATGTTGAAGTCGTCGTAGCCGTCCATCGCCACCGCTTCGGGTGACCAGCCGACGACGCCGGCGTAGAAGTCGCGGACGCTCTCGGCGTCCGGGACGGTCAAGTCGTGCCAGAGGATCGCACCGGGTTGTTGATTGCCGTTGGCGGGCATCTCTGGAACCTCCTTCACGTCGCTGCTGCCAGGGTGCCGTCGGCACTCGGCACTCGGCGGTCGGCTTCGGCGGATCACGTCACGGTTGAACTACAACGATGTGCTGCCCGTCCTGGTCCTTGAAGACCGCCTGTCTGCCCCAAGGCTGGTCGGTCGGCGGTTCGACGAACTCGACGCCATGGGAGGTGAGGGAGGCATGGGTCGCGTCGAGGTCATCGGCCTCAAGGATGAAGCCAGCGAGCTGGCCTGGTCGGGGACGATCAGCGACGGAGGCAGCCGAGAGGGTGATTCGAACCGCCCCGTTCGAGGCCGCGACCTCGACCCATCGGTACCCGGACTGGGTGGCGGTGTCGTCGAGCCGGCACTCGAAGCCGACACGATCGACCCAGAAGCGGAGCGCCTCGTCTTGGTCGCTGACGGTCAGGCCGACGAGTGAGATGCCGGTGATCACGTGAGCTTCTCCTTCGATAGTGGCGACCGGCTGGAAGCGGGGGGAGCGAGGCCAAGCTTAACCGTGTAGGGCCGGAGCCCGCTTCTCCGATCTTGCGATCCGCATCGATCTCAAAGAGGTATCAGCCGGCGGCGGATCCGGCTCGCTCGAGCAGGAGGGCGGGGAGCGAGGCGAGCAGCGGCGGGTCGGTGGGCAGCGGGGCGCGGAGGGGAACGACGACTTCGGCGCCACGGCCGCCGCGGACGATGACCGGCGCGGCAGCGTGGCCGACGCGGAGGCCGGGGTGGGAAAGCGGGGCATGGAGGGGCTCGGTCCAAGAGGGCATGAGACAGGCGAGGAGATGGTAGCGGCCGTCCGGGAGGGGGGCGAACCGGAAGCGTCCGGCGCCCGCGAGAACGGCCCCGGCGAGCGGTCGGCCCTCGGAGATGCCGGCCGGGAAGAGTCCGACGAAGCAGGGACCCTGGCCACCGGCCTGGTCGATGACGTCGCCGGAGAGGCCGCGGGGATGGCTATCCGCGGACCCGGCGAGCAGACCGGCGGCGACGAGGCGGGCGAGGCGGTCGACCTGCTCCCCGTAGCGCTCCGGGAGCTGGCGGAAGCGTCCGGGGGAGAGCCCGACGGCGGCGGTGAAGCGGCGGGTGAAGGTGCCGAGGCCCTGGAAGCCGACCTCGAAGCAGACCTCGGTGACGCTGAGCTCGGTGGTTAGCAGCAGGGTCTTGGCGCGGTCGAGGCGGACGGCGCTCTGGAATCGCGCCGGGGGAAGTCCGGTCGCGAGGCGGAAGAGACGGGCGAAATGGAAGGGGCTGTAATTCGCGATCTCGGCCAGGTCGGCGAGGGAGCGAAGCTTCTCGCCCTCGGCGCGGATGGCGGCGAGGGCGCGGGCAACCGCTGCCGCGGGGCGTTGGTCCGAGCCGGACCAGGCGAGCTTGCTGGATCCCAAAGTCTCCGACCGGGCCGTCGTTCCGCGCGAGTCGAGCACGGCCGGTTGAGGCTCGAGGAGGTGTGGGAGAGGGGAGGGGTCGGGGGAGGTCATGGCCAGCGATGCTCAGCTCTTGAGAGCGCCGGCGGTGATGCCTTCGATGAAGCGTCGCTGGAGGAGCAGATAGATCACGACCATCGGAATCATCGCGATCGTGACCCCGGCCGCGATCAAGTCCCGTTGGGACGTGAAGCGCCCGAAGAAGAACATGATTCCGGTGCTGACTGGGCGCAGGGCCTCGGTTTGGACGAACACGAGCGGCATCAGGAACTCGCGCCAAGCCCAAACGAACTGGAAGATCACCTGCGCCGCCAGACCCGGCGTCGCCAGGGGTAGAATCACCTGGCGGAACGTCTGCCACTCGTTGGCGCCGTCGACGCGAGCGGCGTCAGCCAACTCGCTCGGCAAGCTACGGAAGAACCCCCGCATCAGGAAGATGCCGAAGGGCAGGCGGAAGGCGATCCCCGGCAGGATGAAAGCCCAGTACGTCTCCAACAGCTTGAGATCGCGCAAAAGATAGTAGAGCGGAATCATGAACGACTGGAACGGCACCATCAGCCCGAGCAGGAAGAGCACGAGCAGCCCATCTCGGCCAGGGAGCGGCAGCAGGGCCAGGGCATAGCCGGCGCACGTCGAGAGCACCACGACACCGCCAACGATCGCGCCCGTGTAGAGGACGCTGTTGCCCAAGAAGCGACCGAAGCGGCCCACCTGCCAGGCTTCGGCGAAATTCTCCCACCGCCAGACCTCAGGGAGCCCGAAGGGATTGCGGGTGATCTCCGCCGACTCCTTGAACGCCGAAAGGAGAATCCAGATGAGCGGCACCAGGAAGATCACGAGAAAGAAGATCAGCACGGCGTATTTCGCAGTGCCGCCGACCAAATCATTGGCGCGCCATGCTCGACGCGCCGCTGCCCGCCGCGCCCCGGCCCCCGCGATCGTCGCCAACCGCTACCCCTCCCCCCGCTCGCGGAGCCTGAGGAACACGACCGACGCCACCAGCGAAATGGCGGTCATGACCAGGGAGATGGCCGAGGCGTAGCCGACCCGGTTCTGAGTGAACGCCTGATCGAAGGTCATCGTCGCCATCGTCTCAGTTGCGTTGGCCGGTCCACCCGACGTCATGACGAAGATGATATCGAACACGTTGAAGCCGCCGATCAGCAGCAGCGCCGTGATCACGTTGAGCACGTTGGCGAGCTGCGGGACCGTCACGTCTTTGAAGCGCCGCCAGCCGTTGGCGCCATCGATCGTCGCGGCCTCCAGCAGGTCGCGTGAGACGTTCTGGAGTCCGGCGAGCAAGATGACGAAGACGAATCCCACCTCGGCCCAAATCGCAGCAAGAAGCACCGCCAGGAGCGCCGTGTCAGGATCGCCCAACCAGCCGCGGGAAACTTGGTCGAGCCCGATGCCGTCGAGCCACTTGTTGAGAATGCCGAAGATGGGGTTGTAGATCCAGCCCCAGATGATGCCGATGACCACGGTCAGCAGGACGTAGGGGAGGAAGAAGACCGTCCGGAACAGGGTGAAACCCCTCGGCCGTCCCCAGAGCAGCATCGCCAGGGTCATCCCGATCACCAGCGGCGCGACGGTGCCGATGACGACCCAGGTCAGGTTGTTGCGCAGCGCCAGCCAAAAGAGGTCGTCGCGGAGGAGTTCGGAAAAGTTCGCCAGGCCGACGTAGGTCTTGGTCGCGGTGGCGCCGTTCCAGTCGGTCGTGGCGAACCAGAATGACTGGAGGAATGGCCAGACCATGAAAACGAGGTAGAGCGCGAGTGCCGGCAAGACGAAGAAGACCGCTGCCCGCGATCGCTGCCAGGACGCGGTCACGATACCCTCCACCAGAACCTCGCGCGGGGGGCGCCCGGCCGCTCCCCGCTACTCCATCCCGCCGTGGCCCGAGGCAGCCGGCACTAGGAGGTCGGCGTGCCGGAGGACATTCCTTCCTCCCAGGCAGCTTGGAGGTCCGCGGCCTGCTCCTCGGCAGTCTTGTCGCCGGCCAGCATCGCTTGGAAACCGTTCTGCATCATGTCGTTGAAAGCAGGCGGGGCGAGGACGTCGATGTTGTAGCCAAGCCGTTCCTCGCCCGCGATGGAACTCGCCAGCTCTTCCAGCACCGAGCGTTGGAGCGGCGTTGCTTCGACCGCTTCGAGGTCGAACTCGGCGGGAACGACGAAATTGGCCTCATCGACCCATCGTTGGACGACCGGCGGCGAGAAGAGGTAGTCGAGGAACTGGGCCGCCGCTTCCTGATTGGGTGAACTGGCCGAGATCATATAGGCCGAGCCGACGCCCGTATCGAAGAAGCGCCCCGCGCCGCCGTCGAGCGCCGGGAAGGGAACGAACTCGAGCTCGTAGTCGGGCATGTTG
Source organism: Thermomicrobiales bacterium (assembly GCA_038232775.1). GTDB lineage: Bacteria > Chloroflexota > Chloroflexia > Thermomicrobiales > UBA6265 > JBBSNJ01. The sequence goes on along the minus strand of JBBSNJ010000002.1, from coordinate 5,116 downwards.
TCCGTGATCTCGCCGATCAGCCAGTTGCCCGTCGCGTGCAGCAAGGCCTGTCCGCCGTAGAAGATGGCATTGCCGTCGTCGTAGTTGATGCCGTTGGCATCGGGACTGAAGCAGCCAGCGTCGCGCATGTCGACGAAGAAGGCGTCGATGGCGGCGACCATCTCCGGCGAGTCCCACCGCCCCTGATTCTCGAACAGGAGCTGCTCCATCGCCTCCGGGCCGACCATGTTGTTGGCGGTCATCGCGAACTGATGGAAGGACTGCCAACCCTCCTGGTTGGCGAAGGCGAAGGGGAGGTATCCCTTGTCCGTCGCTTCTTGGCAGAAGGTGAGGACCTCCTCAAGGGTCGTCGGAGTCGCCAAGCCCTCCTGATCCATCAGGGTGCGATTGACGTAGACCCCGATCAGGTCGACCTGGAGCGGCATCCCGTAGAGCTGCCCGTCGTACGAGGCACCAAGCCGGGCCGATTCGGCGATTCGCTCGGTCCAGCCGTACTCCTGGGCGAACGGTTCGAGCGACGTCACCAGACCGGCGTCGGCGAGGACACCGAGGTAGCCCGGACCCGCGTCGTAGAAGATGACGTCTGGTCCGGTACCCGACGCGAGGGCGGTTCGGACCGTCTGCCGGAGCTGCTCGTTCTGGATCGCTTCCCGCCGGATGGTGATGTTCGGGTTCTGCTCGCTGAAGGAGGCATAGATTTGCTCGACGATTTCTGATTCAGCGGGTTCGGTGAACTGATCCCAGACGAGCAGCTCGATCGGCTCGCCGTCCTGGGCACGGCTTACACTCGGGACAAGAGCGCCCCCAAGCATGAGCGAGAAGACCACGATGGCGGCCAAGACCGCGGCGCGGGACGGGCGTACCGACATGTTTGCTCGCTCCTTCGCTCCGGCGAACGCAGATCCGTCGCCCTCGACAGATGCGGGACGCCTCAGATTTCTCCGAGAAGGTAGTGTCGAGAAGAGTCTGGGGCCTCCAGCAGCACGGAAAGTCGCAGACTCAGGAGGAGCGTAGCATAGACCTCGGCGGGGCGAAAGGGCAGTTCGCCTGGTGCCTGGATGCTTCGTCGCCAGCAGCAGAACGTGGCGTTCGACTTCATGACCCTAGATCCAGAGCGAGATCAATGGAGCCGCCGCGGGGGACAGAATCGTAAGGTGAGACACATGGTGAGGCCAACGGCGAAGGCGCTTTGCTGCTTTGCTCCTCCGACCGACTAATGCCGCCCACTGCTCGAGGCGCCGGCGCAACTGTGGATGTCGCCGAGACGCTTCTAGGCGCTCGCTGAGGCCGGGGTGCCGGTAGAGATGGCGAGACGGAAAGGGGGGCGAAGGACGGTCAGAAGCAAGGGTCGAAGGTTGGCTTGCTTTGCTAGGATGGGCGCCGGATCTGTTGGCTTGGTGCCCCTAGAGCCGTGGGGCAAGGCGCTGGCGCAAGGGGGTTGAAGCCCGATGAGGTTGGCTTTGCGGGAGGGGATGGTCCCGGGCGATTCGCTCACGGAGCGCCTGGCCTGGCTGGCGCGGGCTGGGTTCGAAGGGATTGAGCTGCACGGGCCGGCGCTGACGCTGCCGCCCGCGGAGCTGCGGGCGATCGTAGCTGACTCACCGGTCCACGTCGCGACGCTGGATGGAGCGACGGGGCTGTTGGCGGCGGATCCAGCGGTGCGGGCGGCGGCGAAGGAGACGATCCGGCGGCGGCTGGACCTGGGGGCGGAACTGGGGGCGACCGGGGTACTGGTCGTGCCGCAGTTCGGGCGGGCGCCGGCCCTGCCGGACCTGTCGCCGCTGGCCGACGCGGCCGGGTTGGAGCGAGGGCTCCTCGTCGCCCAGTTGCGGGAGCTGGCGCCGGCCGCCCGGGCGTCCGGGATTCGGCTCTTCCTGGAGCCGCTCAATCGATACGAGGCGTACCTGGTGAATCGGGTCGAACAGGGCCTCGCCATCGCCGCCGAGGTCGGTCCCGAAGTCGGCGTGATGGCGGACTTCTTCCACATGCAGATCGAGGAGGTCGATCTGGCGGCGGCGATTCAGGGGGCGGGTGAGCGGCTGGTCCACGTCCACGTCGCGGACAGCAACCGGCTGCAACCGGGGCGGGGTCATCTCGATTTTGGACCGGGGTTCGGGGCCCTGAAGGAGATGGGGTACGACGGGTACCTGGGGATCGAGTGCCGCGTCGATCGCCCGATGCCCGAAGCGATGGCCGAGGCGATGGCGCGGCTGCGGGAGTGGTGGGCGGCGGCGTAGCGGACCTTGGCCCATTCTCTCCAATGGCCGGCGGGGCGCCCTCGCCCCCGCAACTCTCGCCCGTGGGCGAGCGAAGGGTGCACCCAACTTTGGCCGGAAGCGCCTGTGCTCACCCGGAGCCGTCCGGGCGGGTAGTCGGTCTGGCTCGACCGGTCGCCCACCGGGCGCCTGGAGTGGGACGTAGGATCTGCGCTCGAAGGGAGACCGCGGCACCGGGTACCGATCAAGGAAAGGAGATCCCGAGCTTGATCGAGCGCTCTGGGTGCTCGTCGATCTCGCGGTAGGCCTCGGCGGCGTGCTCGAAGGGGACGATCGGGGTGACGATGCCCTCGGTCCGGAGCCGGCCCGCCGCGAGCCAGCGGAGGGCCGTCTCCGAGATGCGGGCGAGGGTCCAGGCGGGGGCGTCGCGGAGGGGGAGACTCTGGGCGCGGGCGGAGACGAGTTGGAGGCGGTTGACGTGGAACTCGTCGCCGAGGAAGAGCCCCTTGGCCTCGCCACCGTAGTAGGAGACGACGCAGACCGTGCCGCCGAAGCGGGTGGCCCGGATCGCGTGGTGGAGGGCGACGGTGCTGCCGGCAGTTTCGACGGCGACGTCGACGCCGCGCTGGCTGGTCTGCGACGGCTCTTCGGCGTAGCCGCCGACCACGCGGGGCGGTGGCGTCTGCGGGGACTCGGCGGCCGGGGTGAAGCGGCGAAGGGCGAGGCCGGCGTCGCCCTCCTCGGCGGTGGGGTCCAGGACCTGGTCGGCGCCGAGGCGGCGGGCAAGTTCCCGGCGATTGGCGATCGGATCGACGGCGAAGACCTGATCGGCGCCGGCGAGGCGGGCGAGCTGGACGGCCATCAAGCCGATGGCGCCGAGGCCGAAGACGGCGACCTTGTCGCCGAGCTTGATGTTCGCGTCGCGGATGGCGAAGGCCATGACGGCGGGGTCGAGGCAAACCGCCGCCTCCGGCGAGAGCCCGGGCGGGAGGAGGTCGACGCGGTCCTCGTCGATGGCGTGCGTCTCGCGGATCGGCAGGTGGCCGAAAACTCGGTCGCCGACGGCGAAGCGGTCGGCTTCCGGTCCCAGCTCGACGATGCGGGCGACGGCCATGTTGCCGAGCGACCGAGGGAAGCCGCGGCCCGGGTCGGCGGGGCGGGGGAGGACGGCGCCAAGGGCTCGATCGTACGGCCGGTGTGCGGCCGGCTCGTCGCGGTACATGACAAGCTCGGTGCCGTGCTTCGGGGAGGCGAACTCGGTCCGGAGGCGGAGCTGCCGCGGGCCGAGCGGGGGATCGTCGTACTCCCGGAGGAGGGGGGTGCGGGGGGCGTTGGCGACCAACTCGCGCGGCATCGGGTGTCCTCCGGGGCGATCGCTCGGGCGGCTCCGAACCAGGGTATCGGGCACGGCACGGTCGGGTCAATAGCGGCGATCGGCACCCGGCGTGCGACCACAGGAGCGTCCGAATGACCGAGCGAAGACCGCCGCAGTGCGCAGCCGGAGGACGAGGATGCCCAAGATGAAGATCGTCGTCCCGCACGACTTGCCGCCCGAGGTGGCCCTGGCGAGGATCAAGGGGCTGCTGGGAGATCTCAAGGCCCAGCACGCGGGCCAGTTCAGCGAGCTCCAAGAGTCGTGGCGCGACAACCGGGGCGACTTCGCGGCGAAGGTGATGGGGTTCAACCTGGCCGGTAGGGTAGAGGTCCGGCCGCGGGAGGTCGAGGTCGGGGGGGAGTTGCCGTTCGCCGCCCTGCCGTTCAAGGGACGGGTCGAAGGAATGGTGCGGGAGCGGCTCCAACACCTGCTCGACCCACGGGCGAGCGAAACGGAGGGAGCAGACTAGCGGCCGAGGAAACGCCGGGCTCGCCGGAGAGCTCCTAGGCGCCCGCGCGCTCCCACCAAAGCGAGGGACGGCGTTCGCTGGGACCACCTACCGCTGGCGCGCGTCACTCGGTTGATCGGCGACGGGCCGGGCAGCGCGCCAGGGCTTTTTGGCGAGGAGCCAACGGCGGTGAAGGTCCCGCAGCGGTGGCGGCGGCGCCCATTCGGCGGAGGCTGCTGCGGTTCTCGGAAGAAGGCACGGCATCCGGGTGATCGCTGCCGCTCTCCCAAAAGCAACCCGCACCATCAAATGCCGATCGAGTAGTACGGAAGCTGGCTGCATCGCGGGGGCTCCCCCGGCGGACCGCGACCATGCTCCCCCTCGCCCCTGTCCCGCGCACCGAAAGGGGGGCCGGGGGGGTGAGGGCTGGCTGCCGCAGCGGGAAAGCGAAGGGTTCTCCCGGATTCCGGATAGGGTGGCGGCCGGGTGATCAATTGCGCTTGCCGGAGAGAGGCCTTCACCCCCAGCCCCTCTCCCGTGCGCGGGAGACGGGAGTCGGTCCCAGCATTCAAAAGCGTAACGATTCATCCGGATTCCGTGTAGGGTGGCGGCCGGGCGCCGGAAGAACCGGCGCCCGTCGCTCGTGGGGTCAAACCACGCCGTAGGCGCTGGCCACGGGTGCAGTCGCCTCCGGTGCCGGAGCGATATCGACCGGCCCGGCGTCGCCCGGATCCTCGGTGCCTGGATCGGTCGCACCGGAGTCGGCATCGGTCGGCTCGGTCTCGACGGGTGCGGTATCGACCACTTCGGTCGCGATCGGCTCGGAATCCGCTGGCTCGGTCGCGATCGGTTCCGTGTCGATGGGCTCGGTCGCGACCGGCTCGGTGTCAATCGGTTCCGTCGCGATGGGCTCACTCGCGACGGGTTCGGTCTCGACCGGCTCGGTGACGACGGGCTCGGTCGCCGCCGGCTCGGTCCCCACCGGGGCGGTGGCCGCAGCCTCGGTGGCAACCGGTTCGGTGCCGGCGGGGATAGTCATCGGGACAGCCGTCGCGGTCTCGGTGCCGCCGGCGGCGG
>JBBSNJ010000001.1:0-30654 GCA_038232775.1 Thermomicrobiales bacterium | reverse complement strand
TCGCCGATGACGACGACGCCCTCCATAGCGATCGAGTCGAGGACGAGCCGCATGGCGTCGACCGCGGCCTGGTCGGCCGCCTCCTTGTCGCCGCGACCCATCCAGCGGCCAGCAGTCAACGCCGCCGCCTCGGTGACGCGGACGAGCTCGAGGGCGAGGTTGCGGCCAAGGATCTCGCTCATGGGGTGCCTCGTTTTCTCGTGGTTCGCTCGGTCTGTTTGCCGTCGGAGGGCAATCCTCTCGGTCTGAACTGAGCCCGCCGCGACCGCCCGAACGAACGCAGCATCGGGGATCGAAGGCCAAGGTCCGGTCGCCGGCGCTCCTTGAGAGTACCGCGACTACCCGTGCGCTGCCGCCTTTGGTCCAACGGGCGAGCCCGGAGCTCCTCCGTCCCAAGCCTTCCGAACTGGTCGAGGAATCCGTCGAGCGTCAAGAGGGGACGGATTCCTCGATCGCCTCGAATCGGCCGCGTCGCCGTCCAACCCTACTCGCCCACTTCGGCGGCGAGCCAAGAGGCCGCCGCTCGGGGCAGATCGTGGCTGCTGCCGACCTCGACCGAGCACTCCGGGAGCGATTGCACGAACGATGCCCCGTAGCGCTTGGTCAAGAGCCGGCGGTCGAGGACGGCGCAGACGCCCCGGTCGCGGCTGCTGCGGATCAGGCGACCGAACCCCTGCTTGAAGCGGAGCACGGCTTGGGGGACGGCGTACTCCAGGAACGGGTTCTCGAACAGCTCGCTGCGGGCGGCGAAGACGGGGTCGGAGGGGACGCTGAAGGGGAGTTTGGTGATCACGAGCAGGCTGAGTGCCGGACCGACGATGTCGACGCCCTCCCAGAAGGTGGCGGTGCCGAGGACGACCACGTTCGGGGTGTGGCGGAGGCGCTCGATCAACTGCCGGGGGCTGCCGTCCAGGCGCTGGGCGAGGACGACGACGCCCGCCTCCTCCAGCGGCCGCTTGATCGCCCGCGCGGTCGCTTGGAGGGCGGAGTGGGAGGTGAAGAGGATCAACGCCCGCCCACGGGTGGCGGTGCAGAGGGCGATCAATGTCTCTTGCAGCCGGCGCTGATAGTTGGGGGAGTTCGGCTCGGGAAGGTCGTCGGCGAGGTAGAGGAGGGTCGAGCGCTCGTAGTCGAACGGGGAGGGAACCAGCAGCTCGTCCGGCTCCTCCAGCCCGAGCCGGTCGGCGACGTAGTCGAAGGTGCCGTCGGTGGTGATCGTGGCCGAGGTGAGAACGGCCGAGCGGAGCGGGCCGAAGAGTTGGTCCCTTAGCACCTCCCCGACGTGGAGCGGAGCGGCGTGGAGCGATGCGCGCTCCAGGGCCGGGGAGCGCTCCACCCAGTAGACCTGATCCCGATCGGGGGACGCGACTGCGCGCTGGAGGCGGCCGGCGAGCTCGGCCTCGGCCCGGAGGGCGACGCCGAGCTCGATCACCAGCCCGTCCCGCTGGAGGTCCGCCTCGTCGTCCGCCTCGCCCGCGGGTGGGACCGATTCGACCGCGTCGAGGAACCAGCGGAGCGCCTCGTCGAGGCGGCGGAGGGCGTGGTCGAGCGGTTCCCAGAGCGCCTCGATCTCGAGCCAGGCGCCTTCCTGGCGGACCTCCTCGGTCAGGCGCAGGCTGCGGTCGAAGCCGCCCTCCCCCCCCTGCCGGGCGAGGAGGTCGAGGAGGCGGGCGAAGAGACGGCCGGCGGCAATGCGGCCGGCGTCCGCCTGATCGAGGGCAGCCACGAACCGCTCGGCCGCGGCCTTGGCCCGGCGGCGCTGGACATCGTCCTGGGCCGAGCGGTCGAGGAAGGCGGCGACCGTCGCCAAACTGCCGCCGTTGACCGGACCGTCGCGACGGGCAACCGTGTCGAACAGCTCGAGCAGGTCGCGCTCCCCGACGATGGACCCGAAGTGGGTGGTGGCTTGGTCTTCGAGGTGGTGGGCCTCGTCGACCACGAGCCGCTCGTACTCGGGGAGGACGCGGCTGCCGGCCATCACGTCGGAGAGGAGGAGGGCGTGGTTGACGATCACGAGGTGGGCGTGCTCGGCGCGGCGGCGGGCGCGGTAGAGGAAGCACTGGTTCCGCTGCTGGTAGGGGCAGCGGGAGGCGACGCAAGCGCCCTCCTCTTCGGCGACGTGGCGCCAGTGGACCTCTTCCTCGGGCGGAAGCCGGAGTTCGGCCCGGTCGCCGGTCTCGGTCGCGCCGAGCCAGGCCACGATCTTGGCCCGCAGCCGGGCTTCGGCCGGATCGATCGCGGGCTGGCGCTGCCAGGCGAACCAGCGCCGCAGACAGAGGTAGTTGGCGCGCCCTTTGAGGATCGCGGCCTCGAACGGCGCGCCCCCGTTCCGGGGACCGACCGCGCCCTCCAACGCGAGCTTGAGGTCGGGGATGTCCTTGCGGTAGAGCTGGTCCTGCAGGGCCAGGGTGTTGGTCGAGACGACGACCGGCTCGCCCCGCTCGACGGCGTGGAGGGCGGCGGGGAGGAGGTAAGCGAGGCTCTTGCCGGTGCCGGTGCCGGCCTCGACCAGCAGGTGCCCGTCGTCATCAAGGGTGCGAGCGACGGCGACGGCCATCGCCTCCTGCTGCGGCCGCCGCTCATAGCCGGGCACGACCCCCGCCAGGGGGCCGCCGGCGTCGAGGGCGGCCCGCAAGCGATTCGGCGAAACCGCTTGGCGGGAACCGGTCGGGCGGAGCGGTTCGGGGCGGTCGCGGCTGGTGAGGAAGGCGAGCGCGTGGGGGCCGTCGGCGATGTCCCCGGCCGCCGGTTGGAAGAGCGGACCGGTCAAACCCTGGCGGGCGGCACCGGCGAAGAGGTCGGCGGCGGCCATCTCCCCGGCGCGGGCGTAGGCGGCAAGCTGCTCGACGGTCGAGGCGTCGAAGCGGTCGATCCGCTCGAGGAGGGCGCGGAAGACTTCGGCGGTGACCTCGGCGTCCTCTCCGGCGCGATGGCAGGGTCGCGTTCCCGCGTCGGGCACAGCGAGACCGAGGTGGGCGGCGATGCTGTTTAAGGTATAGGCCGGGAGGTCGGGGAGGAGGAGGGTCGCCAGCTCGTAGGTGTCGTAGGCGGGGTTCGGCAGGACGAGGCCGGCCGCCTCGAGCATCGCCAGGTCCATCTGGATCGACTGACCGACGATCGACCGCCCGGCCAGGAGCCGGCGGAGGCCGGGCGCGACCTCGGCAAAGGCGGGCGCACCGGCGAGCTCGTCCCGGTCGATCCCCGTCAACGTCGCGATGTCGAGCGAAAGGCGGCCGCGGGGCCGGACCAGACTGGCGAAGCGGTCGAGGACACGCTCCCGGTCGAAGACGACAGCGGCGACCTCGATGATCTCGTGCCGCGCTGGGTCCATCCCCGTCGCCTCGAGATCGAGCGCGACGAAGACCGTCGTCGCGGTCATCGCCCGATCGGGGCGAGGGTGCCCGCGGCGAGGGCATCGGCCAGACCGAGGGCGACGAGGGCGAGTTGAGCAACGCCGGTCGCGACAGGCGCCAGGTCGACGTACTCGTCCTCGCGGTGGACGTTGCCACCGGTGGTCAACCCGAGGCAGACGGCGGGGATGCCGCGGGCGATCGGGACGTTGGCATCGGTGCTCGAGGCGTCGTAGGCGACATCGACGCCGAGCGCAGCGAGGGCCGCGGCGGCGAGCCGGACGATCGAGCTCTCGAAGGGGACGACACCGGCCGGGCGCTCGCCGAGCAGCTCGCTGGTGACGCTGACTCCCCCCTGGTGAGCCGCGACGACCGCGTCGACGCGCTCGGTGAGTCGGCTCAGCGCGGCCGCGTCGACCGAGCGCAGATCGACCAGACAGGACGCGGCCGGCGCGATCGAGTTGACCGAGACGCCCCCCTCGATCATCCCGACGTTCAGGGTCGTCTTCGGCGCGCGGGGGAGCGGCAGGGCGGCCAGATCGGCGACGACGCGGGCGAGCGCGTGGACGGCGCTCGGGCGGCCGAAGTCGCCCCAACTGTGGCCGCCGGGGCCGCGGGCGACCAGTCGCAGGCGACGGCTACCCACGGCGACATGGGTGACGCGGCCGAGGTTGTGCCCCTCGACGGCGATGGCGGCGGCGATCCGGGGGTGGGCGTCCATCACGGCCCGCATCCCGCGCAGATTGCCGAGCCCCTCCTCGCCAACGTTGCCGGTCAGCAGCAGATCGACCTCCGGCTCGAGCCCGGCCGCGCGCAGCAGACCCGGCAGCGCCAGGACCGCGGCGACCCCCAAACTGTTGTCGCCGACGCCGGGGCCGTGAAGGTGGCGGTCATCGCGCCGGATCGGCAGCTCTGTCTGCCTCGAGAAAACCGTGTCGAGGTGGGCCGCGAGCAACACCGCCGGCCCATCGCGGCGCGCTCCGGGGAGGACGGCGACGACGTCGCCCAAGTCGTCGACGCTCCGCTCTACCCCGTCCTCGGCGAGGAGGGCGGCGACGTCGCGCGAGCGGTCGCCCTCGTCGCCGGTCGGGGCCGGGACGGCGGCAATGCGGGCCGCGAGGTCGACGACGCGGCTGGCGGCGGCGGTGGCCGCGGCTTGGACGGCGGCGATGCGCTCAGCCGGGATGGTTGGCAGGAGGGCGGGGGCGGCAGTCAACGGGAGCTCAATTCCGATGGATGTGGATCAGGGCGAGCAGGGCCGCTTCCTGCCTCGGTGCGGCTTCGGCTGGCGGCCTGGAGTATAGCATTGGGGCTGGCGCGGGTTGCGGGGCACCGGATGATCGATCCCTCGCCCGACCCCACCGTTACGATCCTCGGGAGCGCGGCACCGTTCCAGGTCGGGGATGGGGCCCGCCGATCCTGCCGGGTGGGCGAGCCGTCCGGGCGCCCTTTGGCATGGGCAACGGTCTATGTGGCGCCAGCCCCGACCCGATCCTCCCCCGGCGGAGCCAAACCCGACATCCGGGAGCGCCCCTTCGATCTTCACCCTGCTTGACACGGCCGAACGACGCCGATAGAATCCGGCGCTACATCACCACCCGAAGCGAGAGATTCCGGACAGAACGACAAAAGGCTCCCTTCAGCGGTTCATGGCCGAGCGATGACGCTCAGAACGAGAAGGAGTTGACGATCATGTCCCGATCACCGCGACCCTTGTCTCGCCGCCTGCTCCTGTCGGTGATCGGCGTTGGCACGCTCTTGCCCGCCGCCCGCCCAAGCCTGGCTCGCGACGTGCCTGCCGACTACCCCGATAAGGCGGTCGAGTTCGTCGTCCCCTTCTCGCCCGGCGGCGGTTCGGACAACTTCTCCCGGACCATCACCTCGATGCTCCAATCTCAGGGGATCGTCGAAGCACCGATCAACGTCGTCAACCGCGAAGGAGGCGGCGGCACGATCGGCGGCACGTATGTCCTCGGCAAGACGGGGAACGACTACGTGCTGATGACGGTTACGACGAGCATCCTCACCAACCCCTTGATCCTCGGCTCCGAAGACCGATACGAGCTCTATACCCCGATCGCGCGAATGGCGCTCGATCAACTGCTGGTGATCGTGTCGGCCGACTCGGAGTTCACCACGATCGAGGAGTTGATCGAGGCGGGGAAGGCCACGCCGGACGAAGTCAGTTGGGGCGGTTCGGGCCTGGGCGGCGAGGACAGCTTGCTCCTCGCCCAGATCGAGAACGAGAGCGATGCCAGTCTGAACTACATCAGCTTCGAGAGCGGCGGAGAAGTCCAGGCGGCGCTGCTCGGCGGCCATATTGACGTCGCCTCCGCCAACCCGAACGAGATCATCGGGCAGTTGGAGGCGGGCGAGATCCGAGCCCTCGCGGTCGCCGGTGATGAGCGCCTGGCGGCGCTCCCCGACGTGCCGACGATGAAGGAGAAGGGCATCGACGCGGTCTACCAACAGATGCGGGGGGTGTTCGGACCGCCGGAGATGGACCCGGCAGCGGTGCAATACTGGGCCGACGCGCTGAAAACGCTCTCCGAGTCGGAGCCGTGGCAGACCGAGTACATCGACGTCAACTCGTTGAGCTCCGCCTATTTGCCGCCCGACGAGTTCCGCGCCTTCCTGGATGAGGAGTACGTGCAGTTCGAGGCGCTGATCAACGAGATGGGCGTGGCCGCGGAGTAGCGGCGCCTCACGTGGCCGCGGCGGCCGGCGGAGGTTCCCCGCCAGGTTGCCGCGCGATCCGGAGGCCGCGGGGGGGAAGGAGCGCCGTGCGCAAGGCCGACACTGCGGCGGCGTTGATCGTCGCGGCACTCGGGGTGTTCACCATGTATCAGGCGCGGCGGTTACCGTACTCGGCCGAGTATGGCCCCGGTGCCGGTTTTCTCCCGCTCTGGTTGGGGATCGCCCTGCTCCTGCTCTCCGTCGTCCTGGTCCGCAACGCGCGAAGCGGCGCCGCGCCAGAGACACCCGACCCCGTGATCGGGGACGAGGCGTCGGTGGCGGTCGCTCAGCCGAGTCCATTGGGGCGCGAGATTTGGCGTCCTTGGCTGATCTTCTTCGGGAGCACCGTCGCCCTCGCCTTTTTGTTCGAGCCCCTGGGGCTCTGGCTGTCGACCGCCGCGTTCACCTTCGTCAACATCCGCTGGGTTGGCGACCGGGCTTGGCCGGCGACGATCCTCTTCACGATCCTGACCCCGATCGCCCTCTACGTCGGCTTCGTGCGGCTGCTGCTGGTCCCGCTCCCGCTCGGCCCCTTCGGCTCCTGACCGACGCCAGCGGAGGGCTGCCTCGCCGTGATCGAGCTGCTCGAGAGCCTGTTCCGTGGCTTCGAGGTCGCGCTGACCCCCCAGAATCTGCTCTTCGCGCTCATCGGCGTCACCGCCGGCCAAGTGATCGGCGCCCTGCCGGGAATCGGCACCGTCGTCGGCGTCTCGCTCCTCCTCCCGCTCACCTTCGGCATGGATCCGACGAGCGCGATCATCATGCTGGCCGGGATCTACTACGGCGCGCAGTACGGCGGCACGATTAGCTCCGTCCTGATCAACATGCCGGGCGAGGCGGCGACGGTCGTCACCACGCTCGACGGTTACCAGATGGCGCGGCAGGGGCGGGCGGCGAAGGCGCTCGGGATCGCGGCAATCGGCTCATTCATCGCCGGCACCTTCGGCGTCATCATGGTGACGCTCCTGAGCCCCCTGCTGACCACTTTCGCCCTCCGCTTCGGCCCCCCCGAGTACTTCGCGCTGATCATGCTCGGCTTCACGTCGTTGAGCGCGGTCTCCGGCTCTTCACTGAGCAAGGGCCTGACGTCGGTCGTGATCGGTTTGCTCCTCTCGACCGTCGGGCTCGACATTATGTCTGGTCGTCCCCGCTTCACGTTCGATCAAGTCTGGTTGCTCGATGGCTTCAGCTTTCTCGTCGCCGCGATCGGGCTGTTCGGGATCGGCGAGATCCTCGACGGCATGTTGGACCCGGCCGGACGGCCGATCATCGAGACCTCGCTTCGCTGGCGGAACTCCCTGCCCTCCTCGGTGGAATGGCTCCGCTCGCGGGGGGCGATCGTGCGGGGGACGCTAATCGGCTTCTTCGTCGGCCTCCTGCCGGGGGCCGGTTCGACGCTCGCCTCGTTCATGGCCTACAGCGTCGAGCGCGGCGCCTCGCACCATCCCGAGGAGTTCGGCAAAGGAGCGATTGAGGGAGTGGCGGCGCCGGAGGCGGCCAACAACTCCGCCTCGGCGGCGGCGATGATCCCGCTCCTGACGCTCGGCATCCCCGGCTCGGGGACGACGGCGGTGCTCCTCGGCGGTTTCCTCCTCTGGGGACTGCGGCCCGGGCCGCTGTTGTTCACCGAGCATCCGGAGTTCGCCTGGGGCCTGATCGCCAGCATGTACATCGGCAATTTGATGTTGGTGGTACTCAACATCTTCGCGATCCCGCTCTTCGCCAGCATGCTCCGCGTGCCGTACGGCATCCAGGCCTCGTTCGTGGTGTTGTTCGCCGTGATCGGCGCTTACTCGCTCGACAACAACCCGGTCGATGTGCTGATCATGACCCTCTTCGGAGTGCTCGGCTTCGCCATGAAGCGGTTGGACTACTCCGCCGCCGGTCTAGTCCTGGGACTCGTCCTCGGCCCGCTCGCCGAGCGCTCACTGCGGCAATCGCTGACGCTCTCGCGCGGCGATTGGTCGATCTTCTTCACCCGCCCGATCGCGGGCGTGCTGATGGTGATCGTGATCGCCACGCTGCTCTGGCCGCTGGTCGGGTACACGCGGCGACGGCGGGCGTCGCGAGTCGGAGCCGGCTAGTGCGGGTTGCACTCAAAGCCCAGCCGCGACCAGCCGTAGGGGCGCTGCTCGCTGCGCCCTTCGCCCGCAGGGCGACAGTGGCACAAGGAACCACTCCTGCCTTGGGCCGCATCTTCTGCGTGACACTTTCGAGCCTGGACCGCGTTGACGCCGTGCGGCATCACCCACTGACACGCTCGAGTCAGGATGAGTCGACGGATGATCCGAGCGATCGGAAGAGGCGGCGACCGCCGGGACTCGGCTTCGACCCGTGTCGGCTACTTCCCGGTCCACTGGTACGGCCGCTTCTCAAGGAATGCCTGGACCGCTCCCTGGAAATCGTCACTCATGTAGCACGAGAGGATGATGTCCTCCCCTTCCAGGTGCTCTCCCCCCCGCGCGGCGAGGATGCGGCGGAGGCTCTCCTTGGTGGCGCGGAGGGTCAACGGCGCCAGCTGGGTGAGCTGCTCGGCCACCTCCCGCACGCGGGCCTCCAACTTCCCGTCCGGCACGATCTCGGTCACGAGGCCGAGCGACAGCGCCTCCTCGGCCTCGACCAGCCGGGCGAGCATGATCAGCTCCTTGGTCTTGGCGGGGCCAACGTAGTCGACCAACCGGCTGTAGCCGCGGAGCGAGAGGCAGTTGCCCAAGGTGCGGGCGATGGGGATCCCGAACTTCAGGGTCGGTGCCGCGTAGCGGAAGTCGCAGGCGAGGGCGAGCGCGGCGCCGCCGCCGACGCAGTAGCCGTGGATCATGGCGATCGTCGGCTTGCCGACGCGTTCCAGCCGGCCGCTCACTTCCCCGGTCCGTCGCTCGTAGTCGATCGCGTCCTGGGGATCGGTGAACGCCTTGAACTGCCCGATGTCGGTGCCCGCCACGAAGGCCCGGTCGCCGGCCCCCTTGAGGATGACGACCCGGATCTCCTCGTCGGCGTCGATGTCGTCGCAGTAGCCGACCAGGCGGTCGTACATGTTCCAGGTCATCGCGTTCCGCGACTGGGGCCGGTTGAAGGTGATGGTCGCGATCCGACCCTCGACCGAGAACAGGATCTCCTCGGCTCCACCGTCGCTCATCTCCGCTCCTCCTCCGATCCGGCCAAGATTCGTGCCCCGGAGCGATCCGAGGCTCCGCCCCCACCGGCTGCGCGCCCAGTCCCGGCTCGGCGTTCCAGGGAATCTACGCCGCCGCCGGATACCGGCGCCACGGTCTAGCCCTTCCTGCCGCTGCCGATGGTGCGGCCGGGCACCCTGCCGAGACTACACGATCTGCCGGGCGGCGAGATCGGCGATCGCGTCGTCGCTATAGCCGAGCGAGCGGAGGATGGCGCCAGTATGCTCGCCTAGGAGCGGCGGCGGCCCCTGCACCGCTCCCGGCGTCGCCGAGAATTTGGCGGGGACGCCGATGGCCTTGATCGGGCCGGCGGTCGGATGATCGAGCGTGACCACCATCTCCCTGGCGGCCACGTGCTGATCGGCGAGGGCCTGCGCCACGGAGTTGATGGGACCAGCCGGGATGCCGGCGGCCTCGAGTGCCACCAACCATTCGTCGGTGGCCCGCTCGGCCATGATCGCGGCGACGGCGGCGACGACCTGCTCGCGATTGACGACCCGCTCGGCGCTGGTCGCGAAACCGGGCCGTTCAGCGAGATCGGGCTGCCCCGCGACTTCGCAGAAGCGCTGCCACATCCGGTCGTTGCCGACGGCGAGCATCAGGTAGCCGTCGGCCGTCGCGAACGGCTGGTAAGGCACGATGCTGGGATGGGCGGAGCCATAGCGAGCCGGATTCTCGCCGGTCGCGAAGTAGTTGCCGGCCGCGTAGGTCAGCCACGAGAGCTGGACATCGAGCAGAGAGATGTCCAGGTGCTGGCCCTCCCCGGTCCGCTCCCGGACCAGCAACGCGGTCGAAATCGCGAAGGCGGCCCACAGCCCGGCGCCGATGTCGGCGATCGACATCCCGTGCTTGGTCGGTGCGCCCTCCGGATCGCCGGTCAGCGCCATCATCCCGCTCATCGCCTGGGCGAGCGCGTCGTAGCCGGGACGGTCCCGATGGGGCCCGTCCTGGCCGAAGCCCGAGATCGAGCAGTAGACGAGATCGGCCCGTTCTTGCCGCAGCCGTTCGTAACCGATCCCCATCCTGTCCGCCGTTCCCGGCCGGAAGTTCTCGATCACGACGTCGGCGGTGCGCGCCAAGGCGTGGACGATCTCGCGCCCTTCGGCGGTGCCGAGGTCGACCGTAATGCTCTTCTTGTTCCGATTGACGCTGAGGTAGTACGCGCTCTCGCCGGCGACGAACGGCGGCCCCCACTGCCTGGTGTCGTCGCCGGCGCCGGGACGCTCGACCTTGATCACCTCGGCCCCGAAGTCGGAGAGGACCATCGTGCAGTACGGGCCGCTCAGGATCCGGGAGAGGTCGAGGATGCGGATGCCTTCGAGTGCAGCACTCACCGGGGTGCCCCCCTGTCCGCTCCTCACCGGGGCGGTCAGCGTAACGGGTTGCGGCGCCACCCTACCAAACGGATCGACGAGAAGCGCTGTCTCCCAGAAGGACAGGCGCCGAGAGGTCGGATACGATAGATTCTTGCCCTCGAGGCGTCAAATGCGGCGAGAGTTCGAGAAGCCTCCGGTCTTGACGAGTTCTGGCCGTCGCGGACGAGCAGCGCTCCCCAAGCGCCCCCGAGGGCCAGCGGCCGGTTCCGCGCCGGCGCCCAGAGCGGGGAATCAACGAGGCCGGTGAGGAGGATGCTACGATGCCCGTCCGATCGCTCGGTGAGCGTCATCCTCAAGTGGATGCCGGCGCCTTCGTGGCCGCCGGCGCCCAGGTGATCGGCGACGTCACCCTCGGCGCCGCGGCCAGCGTCTGGTTCAACGCCGTCCTCCGCGGCGACACCGACCCGATCACGGTCGGCGCCGAGTCGAACGTTCAGGACGGCGCGGTCCTCCACGCCGACCCCGGCTATCCCTGCTCCATCGGGGCGCGGGTCGTGATCGGCCACGGCGCGATCCTCCACGGCTGCCGGATCGAGGACGCTTGCTTGATCGGGATGGGCGCGATCATCCTCAACGGGGCGCGGATCGGGAGCGGCAGCATCGTCGCCGCCGGCGCCCTCGTCGCCGAGGGCAAGGAGTTCCCGGCGCGATCGATGATCATGGGAGTGCCGGCCAAGCTCGTCCGCTCGGTGACCGAGGCTGAGGTCGGGAAGATCGCCGCCGGCGTCGCCCACTACCGAGAGCGGGCCGAGCGCTACCAAGCCGAGCTGGGAGACGCCTGATACGCAATCCGGGAAATGGCTGCCGCTTCCCGGACAAATGCCCTCACCCCCGGCCGCTTCACCCTGTCCCGGGCGCGGGAGAGGGGAGCCGTTCCCGCTTCCGATAACCAAAACGGTTCAAACGGTGTCCGCCTGAGACGTTGGCGCCCAGCGACGGACGTTGTTGCTTCCGGGCAGTGGGCTAGGCGCCGACCACCTGCTCGTCGCGGAGATGGCTCACCTCTTCGGCGGTCAGACCCAGCTCCTGGAGCACCGCCTCGGTGTCCTCGCCGAGCGCGGGCGGGATGCGGTGGACGCCGCCGGGGGTGTCGCTCAGCTTCACCGGCAGGCCGAGGAGACGGACCGTCCCCATCTCGGGATGGTCCCGCTCGACGACCAGCTCCCGATGGCGGACTTGGGGATGGTCCATGGTCTGGTCGATGCCGTAGACGGGACCGGCCGGAATCCCCTCCCGATTGAAGATCGCTTCCCATTCGTCGACGGTGTGCTGCTGAAGCTTCTCGTTGATTAGGTCGGCCAGGAGCAGGCGATTCTCGTAGCGTCCGCCGTTGGAGTCGAAGCGAGGATCGTCGAGCCATTCTGGCGCCTGCATCAGGTGGCAGAATTTGGTCCAGCGCTTGTCCCCCGTGGCGCCGAGGGTGATGTAGCCGTCGCGGGCCTTGAAGACGCCGTAGGGGGCGTTGATCGGGTGATGATTGCCGGCGGGCGGCGGAGCGCCGGCGCCGTTCAGGTAGCGCACGGCCTGGAATCCGAGCGTCCCGACCATGCTCTCCAGGAGGGAGGTGTTAACCACCTGCCCGCGACCGGTCCGTTCTCGCGCCTGGAGGGCGGCGAGGACGCCGTAGGCGCCGTAGAGCCCCGTCAGGAGATCGGCGATCGGGATGCCGACGCGGACCGGGTCGCCCCCCTCGAAGCCGGTGACGCTCATCAGCCCGGAGAAGCCCTGGATGATCTGGTCGAGCCCCGGCCGGTCGGCGAACGGTCCATCGACGCCGAAACCGGAGATGGAGCAGTAGATGATCCGCGGGTTGCGCTGCCGCATCACCTCGTAACCGATGCCGAGCGCGTCCATCACCCCCGGCCGGAAGTTCTCGACCACCGCGTCGGCGCCGTCCGCCAGGCGGCGGAACAGATCCTGCCCTGCCGCCTGCTTGATGTCGAGCGTGATCGAGCGCTTGTTGCGGTTCGCCGAGAGGAAGAAGGCGCTGACGCCGTCGAAGAAGGGGGGGCCGGACGACCGACCGTCCTCCCCCGCCCCCGGTTTCTCGATCTTGATCACGTCGGCACCGAGATCGCCCAAGAGCATGGCGCAGGTGGGACCGGCGAGGTGTCGCCCGAGATCGAGCACGCGGACCCCGGCGAGCGGCATCTGTTCGAGTCGGGGCTCATCGACCATCACCCGATCCTCCTGTCGCTTCCGCCCATCCCCGAGCACTCGGAAGGTGTCATTATACGGCCGCGGCGAGAAGATTCGACGGTACGGGAGGTCTGGCCGGGGCAGCGCGGCGCGCTTGACAGTCCCCTCCCCGAGGGCTAGGTTTGCCGAGGTGAATCACGGCCCCGCGGCGGTGAGTGGACGCTCCTAGCACATCTCTCGTCGTCCATCGTCGGGGGGGTCGCGCTCCCGCCTCGGCCATTCGTTGGAGGTCGCCCAATGGCCTATCACCGCTACGACGCGGTCATCGTCGGTGCCGGCGGCGCCGGCCTGATGGCGGCCATCCAGATGGCCGGCAAGGCGAACGTCGCCGTCGTCAGCAAGCTCTACCCCCCTCGCTCCCACACCGGAGCCGCCCAGGGCGGGATCAGCGCCGCCCTCGGGAACACCGAAGAGGACCATTGGCGGTGGCACATGTTCGACACCGTCAAGGGGGGCGACTACCTGGTCGACCAGGACGCGGCCGAGGTCCTCTCGCGGGAGGCGATCGACGCCGTCCTGGAGCTGGAGCACATGGGGCTCCCCTTCAACCGGACCCCGGAGGGGCTGATTGACCAGCGCCGCTTCGGTGGCCACACCCGCAACTACGGTGAGGCACCGGTGCGGCGGGCCTGCTTCGCGGCCGACCGCACCGGCCACATGATTATCCAGACCCTCTACCAGCAGGGGATCAAACACCAGGTCAACTTCTTCGACGAGCACCACCTGCTCGACATCCTCTTCTCCGAGGACGGCCGCTGCTGCGGCTGCGTGACGATGGAGATTCGGACGGGCGAGATCCACACGATCCACGCCAAGGCGGTGCTGATCGCGACCGGCGGTTTCGGTCGGGTCTTCAAGATCACGTCGAACGCGATGGCCGGGACCGGCGATGGCCTCGCCCTCGCCTACCGCCGCGGCGTGCCGCTGATGGACATGGAGTTCTATCAGTTCCACCCGACCGGGATCTATAAGCTCGGCATCCTGCTCTCGGAGGCGGCGCGGGGCGAGGGCGGCATCCTCCGCAACGGCGAGGGCGAAGCGTTCGCCGCCCGCTACGCGCCGACACTCAAGGACTTGGCGCCACGGGACATGGTCTCCCGCTTCATCTACGAGGAGGTCAAAGCCGGGCGGGGGGTCAACGGTCAGGATTATGTCTTCCTTGACCTCACCCACCTGCCCCCCGAGCAGATCGATGCCAAGCTGCCCGACATCACCGACTTTGCCCGCACCTACCTCGGGGTCGAGCCGAAGACGGAGCCGATACCGATTCAGCCGACCGCCCACTACGCGATGGGCGGGCTGCCGACCGATGTCGAAGGGCGGGTGATCCGGGACGAGCAGGCAACGGCGATCCCCGGCTTCTACTCGGCCGGGGAGGCCGCCTGCGTCTCGGTCCACGGAGCGAACCGGCTGGGGACGAACTCACTGGTCGACTTGGTCGTCTTTGGCCGGCGGGCGGGGCGGCACATGCTCGGCTTCGTCCACGAGAGCGACCTACCGCCGCTGCCGCCCGACCCCGACTTCACGGCGCGGGCGACGGTCGCCGATCTGACCTCGCGGGACAAGGGGGAAGCGCCGGCCGAGCTCCGGGCGGCGATGCAAGAGGTGATGATGGACAAGGTCTCGGTCGTCCGCGACGAGGCGGGGATGACCGCGGCCAAAACAGAGATCGGGCGGCTGCGCTCGGCTTACCGCCAGGTCGCGATCGACGACCACGGCACCCGTTTCAACACCGACCTGCTCGAGGCGCACGAGCTCGGCTGCATGCTCGACTGCGCCGAGGCGATCGTCGAGGGCGCGTTGGCCCGCCAAGAGAGCCGGGGCGCGCACTACCGCGACGACTTCCAGAAGCGCGACGATGTCCACTGGCTGGCCCACACCCTGATCGCCCGCACCTCCGGCGGTCTAGAGCTGCGGAAGAAGCCCGTCGTCATCACCGAGTTCGAGCCGAAAGAGCGGAAGTACTGACGGAATTGCCAGTTGTCAGTAGTCAGTGGAGAATCGGAGGTCAGTGGTCCTCCGATCCTCCTGATTACCGACAATCAACAACTGGCAACTGACAACCGGCAACTGGACACAGGCGACCGAAGGGAGCCCGGCGTGAACGTGACGCTGCGGATCAAGCGCTACAACCCGGAGACGGACGTCAAGCCGGCGTTCAAGGAGTACCGAATCGATGTCGAGCCGACCGATCGAGTGCTCGACGCGCTCAACCAGATCAAATGGACGCAGGACGGGACGCTGACCTACCGCCGGTCGTGCGCCCACGGCGTCTGCGGCTCGGATGCGATGCGGATCAACGGGCGGAACCGGTTGGCCTGCAAGATTCTGATGCAGGAGCTCGGCCAAAAGATCACGATCGAGCCCCTGATCGGCTACCCCATCATCAAGGATCTCGTGATCGACATGGACGGCTTCTTCGACGCCTACAAGTCGATCAAGCCCTACCTGATCGCCGACGAGACGCCCTCCGGGCGGGAGCGGCTCCAGAGCCCGGAGGAGCGGGAGCGCTTCGATGACACCACCAAGTGCATCCTCTGCGCCGCCTGCACCACCGCCTGCCCCATCACCTGGACCAACGAGCGGTTCGTCGGGCCGGCGGCGATCGTCAACGCCCACCGCTTCATCTTCGACAGCCGCGACCAGGGGAAGGGCGACCGCCTCCGCATCTTGAACAATCAGTCCGGCGTCTGGCGCTGCCGGACGATCTTCAACTGCACCGACGCCTGCCCCCGCGGCATCGAAGTGACCAAGGCGATCGAGGACGTCAAGCGGGCGCTCTTGTTCGAGCAGGTCTAGCGGCCGGGGCGGGCCGGCGCGGTCTCGCGACCGCTCGTTCCGGGGCGGGGGAGGAGCTCGGTGGGGAACCCGTTCTCGTGGCAGAGTCTGACGACGCCGCCGGCGACCGAGGAAGTCTTCAGCCTCCCGGCCCTCCTCTTCCTGGTGCTCTTCGGCGTCGGCTTCGTGTTCGCCGCGGTCCTTTCCGGGCAAGCGGTCGGCCGAGTCGCCTCCCACCCGATCGTGCGGCGGATGGTGCGACGGGACGCCGGGATGGCGCTCTGGGTCTTCGGGGCCGGGCTCTTCTTCTTCGGCATCCGTGCCCTGGGGATTAATCCGTTCGGCTTCGGGGAACCGATCTGGCTCTGGCTCTGCCTCTTGGCGGCGCTGGCATTGGCGATCTATTTCGTCTACTACTGGCGTCGGGTCCTCCCGGTCCAGCTCCGCGCCTTCGACCAGGAGCGGGTCAAGCGACGCTACCTCCAACCCAAGGGGAAAGCGGTGCCGGCCACCGGCTCGGCGGCGAGATCCGGCAAGACCGCGCGCTCATCGTGATCCCCCGTCGCGCCGGCCTGCCGAAGTGGCCCGGACAGCAGGACGCCCCGCTCGCTACCGAGCGGGGCGTCCACGTGAAGGCCGTGCACCCCCTGTCGACCGCAACCCTCCGGCTTCTTCGACGCCCGTTGGCTCCGGGCAGGCAACCCCGCATCACCCGAGGAGTTCGACTTACGGCTGCTACCTTCCGGTCCTGACCGGGTTCGCCGTTCCTCGCCGCGCGGGACCCTTCCATCAACGCTACGTGGCGCCGCCAGTCCCACAGGGTCGGGCCTCGAGGGGGAATTCGACCCCGCTGTAGCGGGTTGCGGGTACAGGGCACCGCTAACTCCCCATCTAGCACGACCAGGACCAGTGTAGGCCGCGCGCTTCGGGGGTGTCAAAGGACTGTCCAACCGCCGCGGCGTTATCAATGATCGTGGCTGGGCCGGGCGATCCAGCCGCCCCGGTTGGCACATCGCGTGCATCGTTTGCCGACGGTCGGAGCGGTCACGCATGGACGAGCGGGAGGCGAGGGATGCAGACGCTACTCCACGTATCGACGATGGAAACGGGCGACGAACTGGCGGTCCGCGCCGCGCACGCAGCCTTCCCGATCGACGTCCTGGAACGGGGAGCCGGCGTCGACCGGTTGGTGGTCTTTATCGGGAGCGGCTACTACGCGCTGGAGCTGACGGTGGCCGAGGGGGAGGTCCAGGACAATCTCCGGCGGTTCTGGAGCCAGCCGGAGGTCCAGGCGCTGTTCGCGGCGCTCCGCCCCTACGTCCAATCGCTGCCGGACCCGGATGCGAAGACGGCCGACCTGCCGCTGGCGACGGCGATGCTGCTCTGGCAGGCGGCGGGCTCGGCCGACTCGACGACGGTCTGAGGGGACCCTTCCCAGACCAGTCGGCGCCTGCCGAGGACGGCGCCGCTACTCCGGTGGCAGTGGCCCATCGGCCGGCCACTCGATCGGGCGCGGGCCGGGGTCGGTCATTTCTGGGTTGTCCTGGAGGCGGCGGAGGACGCGAACGGAGAGGTCGCCGCGGAGCTGGACCTGACAGGAGAGGCGGGTGTTCGGCGCGAGGTCATCGACCCGCTCCAACCGTTCCCGCTCGGCGTCGGTCATCGGGCTCGGCTCGCCGTCGAGGATCTCGACCCGGCAGGTCGTGCAGCGGGCATTGCCGCCGCAGCGGTGGAGGATGTCGACGCCGGCGTCCTCGATGCAGAGGACCAGCCGCCGTCCGTCGTCGCAGATCGTCTCCCCGATCCCCTCCATCTTGACCGTCGGCATCGCTCTCCCTCGTTTCGACGTTGTCGGCCACCGTCGATCCGGCGGCCGTTCGCCCATGCTAGCAGAGGGGCGCGAGGCGGGGCTCAGGCGTGGTAGCGGAGACCGCCGGAGATTCGCTGGCGGAAGCGGTCGGCGAAGGCGGCGGCGTGCGGCCCGAAGAGGAGGAGGGCGCCGACGTGGCCGTGGCGCGGCGAGCCGGTGACGAACGGGTAGCGCAGCCCCCCGGCCTCGAAGCGGCGCTCCGCGAAAAAGATCTCCTCGCTGAGGCGTCCGAAGATCTCGTAGGCGAGGCGGTCGGCGGTCATCAGGTCGTTGACGGGGTGGTCGACCCAGACCTTGAGGGTAATGTTGCCGTCTTCGATCTCGGGGTCGCCGACGAGGTGGGCGCCGTCGAGACCGTGGAGCAGATGCTCGACGTCGGCCGAGAAGCGGAGCGCCGTCTCGTCGTCGGCGCCCCACGAGTCGCCGAAGCGGAGGCGGAGGGCGGAAAGGACATCGTCCACGCGCGAGCATCCTCCCGGCCGGGCGACCAGCCGCAGCGGTGGCACCGGGGCGAAACGACGAGGGGCGCCGGTCGGGAGCGGCGCGGCCGTATACTAGCGTGCCGTCGATCCCATCGCGAGCGGGGTCGGGCGCCGGTCCGTCCCCGTAGAGGCACGCGGGGGGCTCCCCCTTCCGGGGGGGCGGGGCGGCTGGTCCGAGCAGAAGGAGAGCATTGGTGCAGCGCGTGCTCGACGTGATTTTTCGGCGGGAACGGTTCGATCCGGAGATCCCGATCTGCCCGGACCACAAGACCGAGATGCGCCTGCGGGGCAAGCAGGGCCGACCCACGCGATTCGCGGACCAGTCGGAAGAAGAGTACACCCTCATCTACTTCTGTCCGGTGGAAGGGTGCAACGAGACGGCGTCGCGGGTGCGGGTCCGGACCCAAATCCCAGTGCCGGGCGAACCGCCCGAGCGGCCTCTCTTCGCCCGGCGGGGGCGTGAGAGATGAGCACGATCTCGCTGGCGGATGCCGTTCCGGGAGCGCCAACGCGCCGGGCCTCGCCGTCCGCGAAAAGACCCTGAGCGTCAGACACCTTCGACCGGGCCAATCGGCGACGAGTGAGGGTCTCCACCCGCCGGCTTCCCGTAAACGTGGAGGCGAAGCAAAGCGACGCCCCGGCCGCAACCCGGGTCTCCTTCTCCCTCCTCCCCCGCGAGCCTGCCCACCAGCCCCAGCCGGCTTCAGCCGGGTTCGTCGCCTCAGCTCTGGAATTGATCCCCGAGCAGTCCGGGCCGCCGCCGGCCCCCGTTGATCGATCGAGAACGAAAAGACCCTGAGCACCATAACGCACTCATTCCCGAACTTGCGCGATTCGGTTATGCTCACCGGCGGTGAACGCTCCGTGGGTGCCGGTTGGTGCCAACTCGGTCTCGACGCCAATGCGACAGCTAGCCGCGATCCAATTTATCGGCAAACCCGCGCACGACCGCTTCCTGGTGCGGTCGATCGCCCATTTGCGCTGGGTGACGATCGCGGCCCTGCTCTTGATTTCGCTGACCCAACCTTCGGCGGGACGGACGGGTCTGCCGGAGTGGGCACTCGTCGCGATTTTCGCCGGCTACAATCTGCTCCTCGATCTCCTCCGCTCCCGCATCCCCGACCGGCGCTTCTTCGCCTGCGCCGCGCTGCTCGATCTGCCGGCGGTCGGGCTCGTCTACTTCGGCTGTCCGGGACCAGGCGGCCCCCTCTTCACGCTCCTGGTGCTGGCGGCGGTCCAAACGGCCGCCTTCATGACGCTGCCCGGCACCCTGCTCTACAGCGGTGCCCTCGCCACCATCGCCCTGGTCGTCGAACCATCGTTGCCGGGCTGGACCGGCTCGGGTGCCGACTTCCGGGCCATGAGCGCCCGCCTGGTCGTGCTCGGTCTGGTCGGGGTCGGCATGGGGACACTGACGCGGCGCCTCGACCAGGAGCAAGACGCCGCCCAATCGATGCTCGACGAAACGACGCGGTTGGAAGGGCTCGACCGCCTCCGGGCCGACTTCGTTGCCTCCGTCTCCCACGACCTACGGACCCCCCTGACCGCCGCCCGGGCCGCGCTCATCCTGCTCGACGCCAGCATCGGCGGCGGGCTGCGGACCGACGAACGGGCGTTGCTGGCCAATGGCCGACGCAACATCGAGCGGCTCGGCGCGTTGATCGACGACTTGCTCGTCGCCAACCGGCTCGATGCCGAAACCCTCCGTTTGGACCGGACGCCGCTCGACCTGCGCACCGTCGTCGCTGGCGCGACGGCCGCGGTCTACCCCTTGATCGAAGGGAAAGAGCAGACGCTGGAGCTGGAACTCCATGAGCCCCTGCCATGCGCGGGCGATCCGTCGCGGTTGGAGCAGATCTTCCTCAATCTCCTGGCCAACGCCCATCTTCACTCCCCGCCCGGCACCCGTATCCACGTCAGCGGGCGCCGGGTGGGTGACGAGATCCGGGTCCTCGTCTCCGACGAGGGCCCCGGCATCCCGTCATGGGCGCGGGAGACGATCTTCCAACGTTTCTATCGCCTCAGCGGCGAGGGCGGCGGCTCCGGCTTGGGGCTGGCGATCACGCGCGCCCTGGTCGAGCTGCACGGGGGCGGGGTGTGGGCCGAGTCCCGACCCGGCGGGGGCACGACCTTCCACGTCGCCTTGCCGTGCTGGGCGGCGATGGAAGCCGGAGGGCTGGCATGACGCCGCGGGTCTTGATCGCCGAGGACGCCCGCGACGTGGCCGAGGCGATCGCCTTCGGTGCCCGCATGACCTGGCCGGGGTGCCGGGTGACGATCGCCGCCTCCGGTGAAGAGGCGCTCCGCTCCTTCGCCGAGGAGGGGGCAGACCTGATCGTGCTCGATGTCGCGATGCCGCCGCCCGACGGGCTCGCGGTCTGTCGCCGAATTCGGGAGGATTCCGACGTTCCGATCATGATGCTGACCGTCCGCGACGCGACGATCGACAAGGTGCGGGCGCTCGAGTTCGGGGCGGACGACTACCTGACCAAGCCCTTCGACCCTCTGGAGCTCTTCGCCCGCCTGCGAGCGCTGCTCCGCCGGTCCACCGGGACGATCGAGGCGCCTCCGTCGTTCGTGCGCGACGACTTCTCGCTCGATTTCTCGACCCAGGAGGTTCGTCTTCGCGGGGAAATCGTGCGGCTGACGCCGACCGAATACCGCCTGCTGGAGGAGTTGGTCCGGCACGCCGGTACCGTCCTGCCGCACCAGCTCCTGCTGAATCGGGTGTGGGGGACCGCCTACGTCCACGACGTCCAGTACTTGAAGGTATTCGTGCGGCGATTGCGGAGCAAGCTCGGCGACGACGCCGAACACCCCCGTTACATCTGGACCGAATGGGGCGTCGGCTACCGCTTCGCCGCCGCACGCTGATTCCGCGCTCAGCGTCCCGTTCCCTCGCTACCGCGTCCCCGCTCATCGCTCACCGCCCCGGTGTCCCTCATCGGGGGAAGGCGTCGCCGGGCCGCTCCTTCCCCGCCAAAGGGTCCCTTTGGCGCGCCGACCCGCTGGTGCCGCCTGGAAGGGAGCCAGGGCCCTCACTCAGCGAGCGCCGCGGGCTCGATCTTGGCGCGACACGGCGTGCCCGTCATCGAGCGGCGAGCTCGGGCACTCCCGCCCCGCACCGACCGCTCGTGCCGCGCCATTGGCCGAATACTAGGACAACAGCGGGGCTCGTTCACCATTGCGTTCACCGTCGTTCACCGAATCGTCCACCACTGGCCACCGGCGCGTTCACTCCCAGCCGGTAGGCTCGGGGGGTGGGGTGTGGGCACCGCGCCGTCGCCTCTCCACGGGGCGGCAACACTCCACGCCGAGGCGCTCGGTGTTCGTGATCCCGGCGGCGGTCGCCCCCCGAAGCGGAGTTCGAGGGAGCGCAGCTCGCCCTCCCTTCGCTCCCACGCCCCGAGAAAGGGGGCCGAGGGGGAGACTCAGGGCCTCCACGAATCATCCCCAGACCACGGATGAGGGTTGTCGAACGGCGCTGACTTGCGGCATGGTGGCGGGCTGGTGGAACTCATTCGCCATCTCGGCGCACACCCGGAGGCACCGACGGTTCTGCGGTTCCAATTCGCGCCACGATGACGTGGGGCACGGGCCGCACCGCGAGGAGCGCGGAGAAACGGGGGCTTTGACGAAGACCGACCGACCCGCCTCAGCCACGCAGATCAAGGAAGGAATCCCGACCATGCGGAGAGCCCACCGAGCAACGCTCGCTTTCGCCTTACTCCTGCTGGCGCTCCCCTCACCGACGCTGGCCCAGGACGGAACAACTGGGTCGGACGACGGGCTCGACTGGAACTACTACGGCAACGACCTCGGCGGCATGCGGTACGTCGATATCGACCAGATCGCCCCCGACAACGTCGAGGAGCTCGAACCGGCGTGGGTCTTCCACACTGGCGTCGCAAACCAGAGCACATCCTTCGAAGCCCAGCCGATCATCGTCGACGGCACCATGTACGTCGCCTCGCCGCACGACCACGTCTTCGCCATCGACGCGGCCACGGGCGAGGAGCAGTGGACCTACAATCCGGAAGACATGCCGAGTTTGAACGAGCTGGCGATCTGCTGCGGCCAGACGAACCGCGGCGTCGCCGTCGGCGACGGCAAGGTCTTCATTGGTCGCCTCGACGCCCAGCTCGTCGCCCTCGACGAGGAGAGCGGCGAGGTCGCGTGGCAGGTGGTGGTCGCCAACTGGCGCGATAAGTGGACCGAGACGATGGCGCCGCTCTTCGTCGACGGCAAGGTGATCATCGGCGCCTCCGGCGGCGAGTTCCTCAACCGCGGCTTCGTCGACGCTTACGACGCCGAGAGCGGCGAGCGGTTGTGGCGCTTCTACACCATCCCCGGCTTCGGGGAACCAGGGAACGAGACCTGGGCCGGCGACTCGTGGCGAACCGGCGGCGGTACCGTCTGGTCGACGCCGGTGGCCGACCCCGACCTGGGGCTCCTCTACATCACCACCGGCAACGCCGCCCCCGACGAGAACGGCGCGGACCGCGCCGGGGACAACCTGTACGCCACGTCGGTCGTCGCCCTCGATCTCGAGACCGGTGCCTACCGTTGGCACTTCCAGGAGGTCCACCACGACCTCTGGGACTACGACGCGGTCCAGCCCGCGCACCTCTTCACCCTGGAGAAGGATGGGGAGGAAACCCCCGCGATCGGGCACGCCAACAAGAACGGCAACTACTTCATCCTCGACCGCCGCGACGGCACGCCCCTCTACGACGTCGAGGAAGAGGCGGTGCCGACCGAGCCGTCCTGGCAGAATCCATCCTCGACCCAACCGAACCCCGCCACGGAACCGTTGATCCCGCAGGAGGTCGAGAATCAGCCGCCGGGGATCGAAGCCGCTCCGATGTGGACGCCGCCCCAGGAGCAGCCGCTGCTGATCCAACCCGGCTTCGAGGCCGGTCCGGAGTGGACCGCCAGCGCCTACAGCCCGCGCACCAACTACGCTTACATTCAGGCCGGCGGCTACGAGCCATGGCTCTACCACGCGACCGAAGAACTCCAGAACAGCCTCGGCTCGACCGGGGTCGACGCCATCCCCGGCGTCAAGAACTACGGCCTCTTCGACGCGATGGACACGACCACCGGCGAGCTCGCCTGGCAGATCGAGACGCCCCAGAAGGTCGTCTCCGGAGTGGTCGTCGCCGGCGATCTCGTCTTCTTCGGCGAGAGCAATGGTCAGTTCAATGCCGTCGACGCCGAGAGCGGCGACATCCTTTGGACCTACAAGCCGGACCGCAAGGGGGTCGGCGGCGCCAACGGTTCGCCGGCCGTCTACATGGTCGACGGCCGCCAGTACGTCGTGATGACCTTCGGCGGCAACAACCAGATTCGCTCCAGCTCAATCTCGCCGACGGGCGACGCCGTGATCGCCTTCGCCCTGCCCGAGGACGGCGACGGTGAGGCGAACGAGGTCTTTGCCGAGCCGGTCCAGGTCGAGACAGGCGGAATCGCCGCCGAGGCGCTGGTTGCGCCGGTGGCACTGCCGCCCGCCGATGCCACGCTCGTCGAGATCGAAACCCACGATTTCTCGTTCTTCCCGAACGAATTCTCGGTCGCGCCGGGCGCCGAGGTCGCGATCCATCTCACCAACACGGGGTTGCCGCCGTCGGGCCTCGCGGTTGAGATGCCCGACGGGCCGATCGCGCTGATGGGACCGCTGGTGCCGAGCGAGGATGCCTACTTCGTCTTCACGGCGCCAGAGGAGCCGGGGGCCTACCGGTTCTTTAGCCCGCTCGGTCCGCAGCGCTTCTTCGGCATGACCGGAACGATGACGGTCGCCCAGGACGAGGAGGCGACTCCGGCGGCGGGCGAAGGCGACGGCGAAACCGTCGCCTACGAAGTCACGATCGAGAACCTGACCGACGGACAGCCCTTCTCGCCGCCGGTCGCGGCGACGCACGGGGAAGACCTCCACCTATTCCAGGTGGACGGAGAAGCCTCCGACGCGCTGGCAGCCATCGCCCAGGACGGCGACCCGATCCCCCTCTTCCAGAGCGTGCAAGCGATGGATGGGGTGACGGACGCCGTCAACGTGGGTGCGCCTCTGGCGCCGATGGGCAACGAGGCGATGGTCAACGGCATGCCCGTCACCGACACCGCGACCTTCCAGATCGCGGCCGAGCCGGGCGACCGCCTTTCGCTGGCGACGATGTTGATCTGCACCAACGACGGCTTCCTCGGCTTGGACTCCGTCGAGCTGCCGGAGAGCGGCTCGATGGAGTTCGAGCTCGACGCCTACGACGCCGGCCGGGAAGAGAACACCGAGGTCAGCGAGGACCTGGTGGATCCCTGCTCGGCGCTCGGCCCGGTGATGCTCGAAGGCGACCCCGACGGCAACGTCGACAGCGGAGAGGTCGCGACCTCTCCGCCCGAAGCGATCGCCGACCACCCGGGGATCGAAGGCGACGGCGAGTTGACCGCGGACGATCACGGTTGGGAGAACCCAGTCGCGCGAGTGACGATCTCCGTTATGGGGTCGTCCGAGGCCGGAGCCGAGGCCGAGGCCACTCCCGACGAAGCCCCGTCCGCACTCGAGTCGTTGCTGACGCCTGAGAGGGTGTCTCGAAAGGGGGGTAGGATGGCAGCAGACGCTGGCAGTCTACTCGGGAACGGAGCCCCGCGATGCCCCGCCGCCGCTATCCCTCCGACCTGACCGACGCCCAGTGGGCCTTGCTCGCGCCGCTGGTGCCGCTCCCGAAGGCCGGGGGCCGGCCGGCGAAGCACGCCCGGCGGGAGGTGGTCGACGCCATCCTCTACGCGCTGCGCAACGGCAACGCTTGGCGCGCCCTGCCGCACGACTACCCGCCCTGGCAGACGGTCTACGGCTACTTCCGGGCGTGGCGCCTGGACGGGACGTGGGAGCGGCTCAACGCCGCCCTGCGCGAGCGAGTCCGGGTCAAGGCTGGGCGCGACCCGGAGCCGAGCGCGGCGATCCTCGACAGCCAGTCGGTAAAGACCACGGAAAAGGGGGGCCGCGCGGCTACGACGCGGGGAAGAAGGTCACCGGGCGCAAGCGCTCCCTCCTCGTCGACACCGGCGGCCGGCTCCTGGGCCGCCACGTCCATCCGGCCGACGTGACCGACCGCGAAGGCGCCAAGCGCCTCCTGGCACCGCTGGCGGGCCGCTTCCCGCGGCTGGCGCTGATGTGGGTTGACGGCGGCTACAAGGGCTCCTTCGAGGCGTGGGTGGCGGAGGAATTGGGCTGGCGGGTCGAGGTGGTCCAGCACCCCGACGCCGGGCTGCGCCATGTCTTGCTGCCGGAGGGCGCCCCGCCGCCAGCGCCCAG
Source organism: Thermomicrobiales bacterium (assembly GCA_038232775.1). Lineage (GTDB taxonomy): Bacteria > Chloroflexota > Chloroflexia > Thermomicrobiales > UBA6265 > JBBSNJ01. Next base: position 5,384 of record JBBSNJ010000001.1, on the reverse strand, counting down.
GCCGAAGGGGTTCCGCCTGCTGCCGCGGCGATGGGTGGTGGAGCGAACCTTCGCCTGGCTGGGCCGGTGCCGCCGCCTGAGCAAGGACTACGAGGTCCTGCCAGAGACCGAGGAGGCCTGGATCGATTTGGCGATGATCGGCCTGATGACCCGGCGGCTCGCCGCATGAGGGCTTTCGAGACACCCTCTTAGACCCAACCGCGGGCCGCGGGGAGCCGGCTGGGGCGGACGCCGCGCCAAGCACGGACGGTCAGCCAGACGAGGAAGATCAAGGGGAGGATCCCGAGCAGCCACAGCGGGGCCGCCGGCGGCCCCGGCCGGCCGAGGAGCTCGATCCCCGCCAGCTGACCGCTTCCCGTGCCGTCCGGGCCGTCGATGGTGAGGGCGATCGTCCAGGGTCCGGCCGCGGGGAGGGCGATCAGATCGAGGCCCCAGAGGTCGCGGTGGCGGGGGTGACGGCCGAGCGGTTCCTCCCACTCTTCGCCAGAGGGGCCGGTCAGCTTGACGGTCGCCGTCTTGCCGGCGATGCCGGTGGTCGGTTCGAAGGTGATGTCGACCGAGCGCTCGGCCCGGATCGGCCATTCGCTGAAGCCGACGTCGATGGCGTAGGGTCCCGCCTGGAGCCGTTCGACGTGGGCCGGTGCGTCTTCCTGGGCGCGAACCGCCAGCGGCAGCACGAGGAAACCGAGTAGGACGAAGAGCATCGTCGGTTGCCGCATGGTCTTGACTCCTTGGTTGGCCCCTGGTTGCGATGCCGGGGTTGTGGGAGTGCCGACGCGAGATCGAAGAGCGATTTCGGCCAGCGCATTGCTCTCGATGGGACGGGGACCGGCGGCACCGTACGGGAGCGGGAGCACCGCGCCGGCCGCCGCCCAGCCGCCTCCGGTTCCCCGCCGTGCGAGCGGGCTAGGGTCTGTTGGCAAGCGCTTGGTAGACTTGGAGGATGGTACGACGACACGCACTGACGGACGAGCAATTCGCGACGCTGGTGCCCTTGCTGCCGCCGGCGAAGCCGGCGACGGGGCGGCCCAACCGGGACCACCGGACGGTTCTCAACGGCATCCTCTGGCGGCTGAAGACCGGGGCCCCCTGGCGCGACCTGCCGGAACGGTACGGCAACTGGCAGACGGTGTACTCCCGGTTCCGGCGCTGGCAGCGGGCCGGGGTCTGGGCCCGAATCCTGGCCGCCCTCCAGGCGGCGGCCGACGCGCGGGGCGCGCTGGACTGGTCGCTGCACTTCGTGGACGGGACGACGGTCCGGGCGCACCAGCACGCCGCCGGGGCCAAAAAGGGGGCGGCGACCAGGCGCTCGGCCGCTCCCGCGGTGGGTTCAGCACGAAAATCCACCTCCGGGCCGAGCGCGGCGGCAAGCCGGTCGCCCTGGTCCTGACGGCCGGCCAGCGGCACGAGCAGAAGACCCTGCCCGCCCTGCTGGACGCGGGGGCGGTCAAGCGCCCCGGCCGCGGGCGGCCGAAGCTGCGACCGGCGCGGGCGGCCGGGGCCAAGGGCGACAGCAGCCGGACCGCCCGCGCCGAGCTGCGGCGGCGCGGCATCGGCCCGGTCATCCCCCGCAAATCGAACGAGCGGCGGGACGGCCGGTTCGACCGGGCCGCCTCCCGCGAGCGCAACCAGGTCGAGCGCCTGATCAACCGGCTCAAGCAGCACCGGGCCATCGCCACTCGCTACGACAAGCTCGCCGCCCACTACGAGACCCTCCTCACCATCGCCTGCATCCTGCTCTGGCTGTAGGCTTTGCCAACAGACCCTAGGCAGCCGCCCTTCCCGATTGCACACCTCACCGCGCGCGGCGACCCTTACTACCCACTACCCACTACCCACTACCCACTACCCACTCTGGAGGCCCCGTGCTCGTTGATCGCGCCCGCATCTACGTCAAGGCCGGAGACGGTGGCAGCGGCTCCGCCTCGTTCCGCCGCGAGAAATACGTCCCCCGCGGCGGTCCGGACGGCGGCGACGGCGGCCGCGGCGGGGACGTCCGGCTGCGAGTCAAGGCGAACCTGACCAGCCTCCTCCCCTTCCAGTACAACGAGCGTTTCCTGGCCGAAGAGGGCGAAATCGGACGCAGCCAAAAGCAGCACGGGCGCGCCGGCAAGAGCCTCTTCGTCGACGTCCCGCCCGGCACCGTCGTCACCGACGACGAGAGCGGCGAGCTGATCGCCGACCTGACCGAGGCGGACGAGGAGTTCGTCATCGCCCGCGGCGGGCGGGGCGGGCTCGGGAACGTTCACTTCAAGAGCTCGACCCGGCAGGCGCCACGAATCGCCGAGCTCGGGGAGCCCGGCCAGGAGCGCTGGCTCGGCCTCGAACTGCGCCTGATCGCGGACGTCGGCCTGGTCGGACTGCCGAACGCCGGCAAATCGACTCTACTCGCCGCCGCTTCGGCCGCCCAGCCCAAAATCGCCGACTACCCCTTCACCACCCTCGAGCCGAACCTCGGCGTCGTCGAGGTCGGTGGCCGGGGCGGGACCACCTTCGTCCTGGCCGACATCCCCGGCCTGATCGAAGGGGCGGCCGGGGGCGCCGGGCTCGGCCACGAGTTTCTCCGCCACGTCACCCGGACCAAGACGCTGATCCACGTCCTCGACGCCTCCGGCGGGCTGGAAGGGCGAGACCCGCTGGTCGACTTCGCGACGATCAACGAGGAGATGGTCGCCTTCGACCCCGACCTCGCCTCCAAGCCGATGCTGATCGCCCTCAACAAGACCGATCTGCCGGAGGCGCGGGATCACCTCCCCGCGCTGCGGGCGGCGCTGACCGGCCACCGACTCTTCCCCATCTCCGCCGCCACCGGCAGCGGCGTCCAGGAACTCCTGAACGCGACGGCGGCGACGCTCCACGAGATCGCGGTGGAGGCGGCTGAGCGGGCCGCGGCACCGAAGCCCCAGGAGCGCCGCACCTACACGCTGGAGAACGTCGACGAGCGCGCCTGGCAGATTCTGCAGCCGGCGCCCAACCACTTCGTCGTCTCCGGCGTCGGCATCGAGCGGCTAACGAGGATGACCAACTTCGAGACCGACGACGCGGTTCGCCGCTTTCAGCGCGTCCTCGAGAGCAGCGGCATCGAGCAGGAGCTCAACCGTCAGGGGATCGAGGACGGCGACATCGTCCACATCGCCGACCACGAGTTGGTCTGGGGCGAGGATGACACGGCGGCTCCCCCTCCGGTCGCCCGTCGCGGCTCGCCCGGTCGCCGCCGCTCCGACTAGCCGGGGAGGACCGACGCGGGCCGGGCGCTCTGGTTCGACCCTAGCGCCTCGGCATCCATTCCGAGCGCCGGTCGCGATCGAACCGAAAAACACCCCAAGATGGGCCAATCGGGTTTCGCTGATCGGGACGACGCCCTCAATGCTCGGCGCCACCAGCGAAGGCGAACCAGGCATCACCCCCGACTGAAGCGAGGCATCGAGCGATTTTCACGAACTGCGGGTGAATCGTGGTGTTTGCGGCGCCGGCCCTCACCCCCCACCCCCTCTCCCGCTGCGGCAGGAGAGGGGGAGCCGAAGCCACGGTGATCAGCCGAATTTGGAGCCATACGAAGTCCAGTGGAGCCGTGCCTCTCTTGGGAGTGGAGCGGGTTGCATTGAAGCTGACCCGCCGCGACCAGTTGTAGGGGCGCTGCTTGCTGCGCCCGTCGCCCGCAGGGCGACAGTGGTCCACCGAACGAACGCCGCGGCCCTGGGCCGACGCTTCTGCAAAGCGCTGTAGAACCGTCTCCCCTCTCCCGCCCCTGACAGGGGTCGGTATCGTTCGGGAAGCGACGAACGGGCGCCGTTTTCCCCCCACCGGCGGCCCGGTGCCCCACCCGGTCTCGCACTCCTCTTCCTCCGTTCCGGCCCCGATCGTGGGCGGAGTTCCGCCCGTGTGGCCGGCCATCAGCGCCCACGCGCCGATCTCCCCAGCAGGCGCCTCCGGGCTTCCCTCTTGATACCTACCCCTGTCAGCCGCCGCAGCGGGAGAGGGGTCGGGGGCTCTCCCCCGGACAGTTTGGTTTCTGGCTCCAGGATGGGGCTTCGGGCTCCACTCCGGCGCCGGGAAGCTGGCCGAAAACCCCGCGGTGGTGGCCACGCTCCCCGTGCGTGGTCCCTGAGACGCTCCGGATCGGGGGGTGGAAGCCGCCGATCCGAGCCGAAACCGAAACTGTCCGGGAGAGAGGAGGTTGGGGGTGCGGGCCTCTCTCCGGCAAACGCAACGAATCACCCGGGTTCCGTATCAGTTCATATTGTTCGATAACCGAAATCGATCAATCCGACTATTCATGAGGATGAGATTAGTTGAGACATTCCGCGTTCAACAGCAAGTCCCTTACGGCTCCGCTCGGGGCGTGCCTGCTGCGCACCCCCGCGGCGGTAGGCGCGGGAAGCCAGTCCCGATTGCGGGAGCGGGGCGTTCCGGCAGGATGCCCTATCGTTTTCCGGCAGACGGGGCAACCGGGTCGAGGTCGTCGTCGGTCTCGGCGTAGGCGCCGCGGTAATCGGGCGGCAGAAGCATGGCGACCGCGGCCATCAGCCGCTGCGTAGCGTCCTGCACGCCAATCTTGCCGGATCCCGTCTGGTCCGGAAGTCGGAAGGGGGCGCCGAACCGAACGCGGACCCCACGGTGCCCCGGCTCGGGAGGGGGGAGGGCGACGTCCCCTCCCTTGCCCCGGTCGCCCGGCAAGCGCTCCGAGCCGGTGATCGCCACCGGCAAGATCGGGACTCCGCCGCGCAGCGCGATCAGACCGGCCCCCGCCTGGGCCGGCCGCAGTCGCCGGCTCGGGCTCCGCGTCCCTTCCGGGAACATGGCGACGGCGATCCCCTGCTCGAGGGTCGCCTGAGCCAGCCGCAGCGCCCCCCGGTCGGCCCGCCCGCGGTCGACCGGAAAGGCGCCGGCGCGGCGGATGATCCAGCCGCTGACCGTAATCGCGAACAGCTCCCGCTTGGCCATGACGTGGAGCGGCCGCGGTGACGCGATGTGGAGCAAGATCGGGTCGGCGTTGTGGAGGTGGTTGGAAACCACCAAGATCGGACCCTCGGCCGGCACCAGTTGCGCCCCCTCGATCCTGAGCCCCAGCGCGGGGCGCAGAACCATCAGCAGGACGGCGCGCAACCCGCGCCGGGTCCGCCCTCGGAGCTTCCCCCTCGCTAGGTCGACCGGCGGCGCCAGCGCGGCCCCGGCCCCCGATCCGCCCGGAGCGCTCACCGAGGTTGGCCGTCCCCCACCGGGCGATGCCGTTCCCAGGCGGCGCGGACCACATCCTCGATCCTGGCGACGACCGCCGCGGCGTCGATGCCATCGGTCCGGATGATCTCGGCACCCTCCGGCACGGCCAGGGGCGAAGCGGCGCGTCCGGCGTCGATCGCGTCCCGGCGACGCAGGTCGGCCAG